>RFTO01000079.1 GCA_009923375.1 Actinomycetota bacterium
GTAGGGATCGCTCATCGGTGTTGATCCGGAACCAGCACCAGAATCGGTAGCGGCGCTTTGCGTGTATTCGGTGTCGTTGCTCATGAGTACGACCTGCGCTTGTCTGGCGCCGAGATGGTGGCACCCTTGTATTCGATGTCAATCCCGCCGAGCGGGTAGTCCTTGCGCTGCGGGTGGCCGGGCCAGTCGTCCGGCATCTCAATGCGCGTTAACGCGGGGTGGCCATCGAAGATAATGCCGAAGAAATCCCAGGTCTCGCGCTCATGCCAGTTGTTCGCTGGGTAAATGTCGACAACCGACGGGATATGCGGATCAGCATCGGGCACCGCCACCTCCAGTCGCACGCGCCTGTTGTACGACAGCGAGAGCAGCGGGTACACAGCATGTAGCTCGCGGCCTTCCTCGAATGGGTAATGCACACCGTTAACGCCCATACACATTTCGAAGCGCAAGGTCGGCTCATCGCGGAACATCTGAGCCACTGCACGCAGGTGCTCGCGGTGAACGAAGAACGTCATTTCACCATAAGCAACAACGACTTTTTCAAACACTTCACTGACTACTAGGCCAGCGTTCTTGATCGCTTCCTCAGCCGCATCGGCGAGCACATCGAAGTCTCCGCCGTAAGGGCGGGCGCTCGGGGCGCCGATGGTGAACGACTGCACCAAGCCGCCGAAACCCGAGGTGTCACCACCCGCGGATGGGGCGAACATGCCGTGCTTGGTGTGAACAGTCGAGGGGGCAGCCGCTCCGCCGGAGATGATTGGGAGGTTCAGATTCTCGCTCATCGCAGCAGCCCCTTCATCTCTAAAGTGGACGGAGCTGCGAGAGCTAACTGCTCGTTCGCGACGATTTCTTTGGCGCGGTTCGGGCCGAGCTTGGTCGCCGAAATTTGGTCATGCAACTTCAAGATTGCATCGATGAGCATCTCGGGTCGCGGCGGACAGCCAGGCAGGTAAATGTCAACCGGCACAACGTGATCGACGCCCTGCAAAATCGCGTAGTTATTGAACATTCCGCCGCTAGAAGCGCACACGCCCATCGCCAACACCCACTTCGGGCCGGCCATTTGGTCGTAAATCTGCCGCAACACGGGCGCCATCTTTTGACTAACACGACCGGCGACGATCATCAAGTCAGCCTGGCGTGGTGAGGCTCGGAAGACCTCCATGCCGAAGCGCGCAAGGTCGTAACGCGCGCCACCGGTGGTCATCATCTCGATGGCACAGCACGCCAAACCGAAGGTGGCTGGCCACAAAGCGCTCTTGCGCGCGTAGCCGGCGAACTGCTCCACGGTGGTGAGCAAGAAGCCGCTCGGCAACTTCTCCTCTAAGCCCATGTCTTGTCCTTACCTCGGTTGCTTGAACTCGGTGATTCTTGGTAACGCGTCAGTCCCATTCCAAACCACCGCGGCGCCACACGTACGCGTATGCGACGAGCACCGTCACGATGAACAACACCATCTCCACCAGGCCGAAAAGAGCCATCCGGTCGAACGTAACCGCCCACGGATAGAGGAACACGATTTCAATATCGAAAACGATGAAAAGCATCGCTGTGAGGTAGTACTTCACCGGGAATCGACCGCCGCCGACGGGCTGTGGGGTCGGCTGAATACCACATTCGTAAGCCTCCAAGCGGGCCCGGTTGTAGCGCTTTGGCCCGGTGACAGCACCTGCAGCGACCGAGAATATGGCGAAGCCGAAGGCGAGCAGGCCGAGGATGAAAATCGGGAGATAGACGCTCACGAAGCGGGCTCCCCTTCTAGGTCGGCATGGCTAACTCCCGAGTCGGCAGGACTCGGGGTAACGGGTCTTCCCAATCCTAGAAGCCAACGCTCGCTCGCGCCTGATCTGGGTCGCAAGTCGTCCGCGTTTCTTCGGAAATTGTGGCTGCAGGCAGGTGGGTGGGTGGTTATGTGAATGCAAGACACGGGTGGTCGCCGCCCATGCGGCACGCGGTGCTTCGCGACTGCTGCGCATGGCTCGCTGCCGCACCCATGCCGCACAGACGGCGCGAACGCATTCGTCTGGGGCCGTGTTTGCTTAGTTTTGGGCTCGGTGCAGGGCGACGATGCCGCCGGTCACGTTGAGCCAGCTGACCTTCTGCCAGCCAGCTGCCTGGATCTGGGCGGCAAGACCAGATTGGTCAGGCCAGGCAAGGATGGAATCGGCAAGGTACTCATATGCCGCGGGGTTGCTCGCGAAGCGCCGCGCCGCCCAGCGCAGGAAGGTCACCAAGTAGGTCTGGTAAACCGTGCGGAAGATGCTGTTGGTCGGTGTGCTGAACTCGCAGATAAGCAGTCGTCCACCGGGCTTGACCACGCGACGCATCTCGGTGAGTGCCCGCGGCACATCTTGAACGTTGCGCAACCCGAAGGAAATGGTGGCGGCGTCGAAGCTGGCGTCGGCGAAAGGGAGATTCAGCGCATCCGCGGCGCAAAAGTTCATGCCTGCGTATTGCGAGGCGCCTTGGCGGAGCATGCCGAGGGAGAAATCAGCCGAGACCACCTGAGCACCGGTAGCAGCCAAGGCGAGACTCGAGGTGCCGGTGCCTGCTGCTAGATCCAAGATGCGCTCACCGGCTTGCGGAGCGAGGGCCTCGGTCACGCGCACTCGCCAGCGGCGGGTCTGCCCCAGTGAGAGCAGGTCGTTGACGAGGTCGTAACGCTTAGCCACCCCGTCAAACATCGAAGCGACGTCAAACGGGTCCTTGTCCATCTCAGCGCGGCTCACACTCGGGATTGTGTCACTAGCGCACGGCAAGCGGGCAGTGAACCTGCGGTTTACGCTTCCACCATGAGCGGGGACAGTGCAACTGCGACGGGCGAAAGCCTGGACACCTCTGGCGACACTCGTTCGCGCACCATCGCCAGCATCGAATTCTCGGCAATGCAGTTATGGACGGATGCCGACCTCCTCGATTTCATCCCCGCCGAAGGCACTGCCGCATGGATCCTCGGGCGCAATGAAGAGCAAAGCGGCTTGGTCGGCATCGGCACAGCCGCGCGTTTCGAATGCAGCGGTCGCGAGCGCTTTGCCCGAGCACAGCGCTGGTGGAACCAGTGGCTGACTGAAACCGGGTTAGATGTTTTTCCCGCCTTCGGGCGCGGGCCGATTGCTTTCATGTCGTTCGCCTTCGACGCCGATGCCGACGAGTCCGTGGTGGTGGTTCCCGAGTTCATCGTGGGGCGCAATGGACTTCAGTGGTGGATCACTGGTCCTGCAGATGAGTTAGTCGACCTGCCGCAGCTCCTGCGTCGACTGCGTCGCCAAGATGAACCTGCCCCTCACACCCACATAGGTTGGAGTGACGGCAGCATCGGTTTGGCGGAATGGCAGCAAGCCGTGGCTCGCGCTGTCGGCCGCATCGAAGCGCGCGACTTGGACAAAGTGGTGCTCGCCCGCGATGTCATCGGCGTCGCCGATGCGCCTATCGATGTCGCCTGGGTGATGCGCAGACTCAATGAGGCGTACTCCAACTGCTGGACTTTCTTCGTCGACGGCTTATTCGGTGCGACGCCCGAGCTGCTCGTCAGCCGCGAGGGAAGTCATGTGCACTCCCGGGTTCTTGCCGGCACCATGAAGCGCTCACGCGATGAGGTCATCGATCAAGAGGACGGCTATTGGGTCAAGCTCGAGGCTTGGGAAGTAGTGCTCGTTATGCCGTGCAGTCGGTGGCTGACGCTCTCGCTGCTCACTGCACTGACTTATCCGTGCCGGCCGAGCCGTCGCTGCTGCAACTCGCGAATGTGCAACATCTGGCGACGGATGTCATCGGCGAGCTAGCAGCCGACACTCCGGTGGTTGCACTTGCTGCGTCTTTACATCCCACTGCCGCTGTGTGCGGAACGCCAACAGAACGTGCGGCAAAGGTGATTGTGGAGCTTGAGGGCATGAACCGCGGCCGCTATGCCGCGCCGGTCGGCTGGAGTAGCGCCTACGGCGATGGGGAATATGGCATCGCCCTTCGCTGCGGAGAGATTCTCGATCATGAGCGCACTCGGGTACGACTATTCGCCGGCTGCGGTTTGGTGGCAGCATCAACTCCGGAATCGGAGCGCGCTGAATCTGAAGCGAAGCTGCAGGCCATGCGCAGTGCGCTGACTCCGTGAGTTGAGCGCCCTTTACAGCCCCGCCGAATTTGCCGGCGCCGTGCCTTCCGTGTGTATGTAGTGCGGAACGCGGAGCAAGTGCGCCGCGTTATGGGTGCAACGATACGCAAGTGCAAGCCGTCAGGGTGCGCAGATAATAGCACCCTGCCGTCGTGCGCGTGCGTTCGTTGTATGGGCGCAACAATACACGAACGCAAGCCTGCAGGGTGCGCAGATAATAGCACCCCTCGCCCCCCTAAGGTGCAGCAGCGACTATCTAACTTCTGCGAAGTGCTGCGCGCATGTCCCGTGATTTCTCGCGATCGCACCCAGCGACCACAACGACCCTGATTCCTTTATGCGGACTTAGCGCATCTCGAAGTTGGGTCAGATCGAACGCCTCAACTGCATCAACGCCGTATCCACGCGCCAGCGCTACTAAGTCGAGGTCATGCGGTGTGCCAAACACCCGTTCGAACCATGGCGAATACTGCGCCGCTCCTTGCTCAAGATCGCTGAAGATGGCGCCGCCGTTGTCATCGTTCACCACGATCGTGAGAGATGGGCGCGGTTCATCCGCAGGAGAAAGCAAGCCGTTGCTCCCGTGCAGGAAGGCGATGTCGCCGATGAGCAAGTAGGTGTGCTGATCGGCGTAAGTCGCAACGCCGGCGGCGGTGGAGAGCAAGCCATCGATTCCATTCACTCCCAGATTCGCGATCACCTTCGGGCCGTTGTGATTGGCCACAAGATCAACGTCGCGGATGCTGCGCGATGCTGCGGCGAACACAAGTGCATCGTGTGCGCGGGCCGCTGCCAACACCTCCTGCGCGATGTGAATTCCGGTCGGCTGCTCGGCCCACTCGCGCAACGCCGAGTCGAGTTTGTTGTGTGCAGCATCATCCGCATCGCGCCACTTCTGCAACCACGAAGGTTCGGTAGCTGACATGTCCGCAAGTGCCGCAGCGAGCTGCCCTGCCGGGAGCGTCACATCCGCGGTGGCATAAGGATCCGCCCAGCTGCCATAGGCGGCGAAGGCGATATGCGTCGGCACCTGCTCGCAAAGTCGTCGCAGGTGACGACCCAAACCGAAGCGGCCAAGGGAGATGGCGCACGTGGCCTCTTTCAAGAAGGCATCGGTCACGAGCGCGTGATGACGGATCGCCACGGATGAATCCCGCGTGCCTGCTGTGGGTTCCATCAACACAGGGACGCGCAACTCACGGGCAATCGTCAACGCTGCATGCGCTGCTGCAGTCTCGTGTTGAGGCAGATCACCGATGATGAACACTGGGCGTTCACCGAAATTGATGGGCATCGGCGCGATGAATGCCTCGTCCGCTGGGCCCGGAACATCAACAACTGTTGGAGCATTCAACTGCGGCCACTGCGCATTTGGGACGAGGAGCGGCTCGGTTAAATGCATATTGCGGCACCGCGCTTTGCTCCTCGAGATGCATTCCACGCAATACGCGCACGATCGGCTGCGGCATTCGCATCTGCGTGCTCACTTACGCTCAAGTTCGCGATTGAGTGCGGAGCGAACATGTGTTCTTGCTCGATGCTCTGACTCGCGCCACGCGCCGCGGCGCCTGTCGGACGATCAGCGGTCAGCACCAACATCGGCACTTGGGAGTAAGCAGCCTCCACCACAGCTGGAGCGAAATTCACGGCGGCTGTGCCGGAGGTGCAGCACAGCAACGCAGGGATATCGCTCATCTTGCCCAGACCCAATGCAAAGAACGCAGCTTCACGTTCGTCGATGCGGACGTGCAACGTAATCAGGCCA
>RFTO01000080.1 GCA_009923375.1 Actinomycetota bacterium
AGGCGGCGAGCAAGCCTGACGTACTCCTCAACATGGGTGCCTGCAATCGAGACGATTGTCCGAACGCCATTGGCTGTCAACCATGCCAAGTCCTTCGCGATGAACTCATCGATTCCAGGGCCCTGCAAGCCAATGGAGTTCAACATTCCACTAGGTGTCTCAGCCATGCGCGGAGTTGCTCGACCGCTGCGCGGCTCGACCATGATGCTCTTGGTCACAATGGCGCCGAGCATCCGCAGATCAAAGAACTGCGACAGCTCTTTTCCAGCCGCGGCACAACCAGATGCGGTGAGTACCGGTCCGGTCAGTGGAACTCCGCCGAGCATGGTGCTCATGCGCACATCCATCGGGTCGACAGGTGCGCCAAATCCAGCTGCGTCAACCATCATCCACCGACCTTCGGAGCGCCCACTGCATCTGACGGAATTGTGTGCACGTCATCCCAGCGCACTCGATCTCCGCGAAACACTGGACCTTCAATACAAGAGCGCACGAGGCGCGTCTTGCCGTCGTCGCCTATCACCGGCAGTACGCAGGTCATGCAGACTCCGATACCGCAGGCCATCGCCTCCTCTACCGCACATTGACTATAGAGCGCATTCGCCTCGGCATATTTTGCGACGGCTGCCAGCATCCCCATCGGACCACATGCGTAAATCACCTCGGCGCCGGTGCGACCAACGACTTCGTCGAGAACGTCAGTGACTCGCCCCTGGACACCTGATGAACCGTTGTCGGTTGTGACAGTCACCGATGACGCGGTGCGTCGTGATTCCAACACAGCGAAGAGTTTGTCTGCCGTGGCGGCGCCGAGCACCATGTCTACGCGGCATCCGCGCTCTTGCAGGCTGTCGGCAAGCATGGTCAGCGGGGCGGAGCCGTATCCACCACCGACGAGCAGGCAGTTCACCGACTCCCTGGGTAGCGCGAATGGCTTACCGAGTGGGCCAACAATGTTCAGTGCGTCTCCGCGTTGCAGTGTGGACATCCATTGCGTGCCGGGTCCGTGGGCGGCGAAGACGATTTCAATCGTGCCGCCGTACAGCCCCCGCTCACTTACTTTGTACACCGAGAAGGCCCGGCGCAATAGATTCGCAGAAGTGGGCCCGCCGACACTAAGTGCGACGAAGTGGCCAGGCTTTGTCAGCTCTGGGATGCCGGGCGCGGTCACGCTCATTAAGTTGTACGCGCCGACGCGCCGCATGGAGACGACTTCGCCGTCAACTTGGAGTGCCATCAGTTACCTGCCATCACTGCAATCGCGGGTGCAGCCGCACCCGAGGCGGATGCGCTGGTGAGAGCGGCAAGGTGCGCCGCATGCTCCTGAAGTGAACGTACTCCCACGCGACCAGCAATCAAAGCTTCAATACCCTGGACTGCAGCAGCCAAACCTTGCACCGTGGTAATCAGCGGGACGCCGGCGAGGATCGAGGCAGTCCGGATCTCGTATCCATCCTTGCGCGTACCCACTCCATATGGGGTGTTCACGACGAGTCCGATTTCGCCACTGTGGATGAGATTCACTGTGCGGGGAGTGCCCGACTCGTCCTCACCCTCATGCTGTTTGCGCACGGCCCTAGCCGCGACACCGTGTCGCGCAAGCACTTCAGCTGTGCCGGCGGTCGCCCAGATCTGTAGACCCAGGTCGGCCAGGCGCTTGATGGGGAAGAGTGCCGCGCGCTTATCTCTGTCTGCCAAGGAAACAAAGACTCCGCCGCTGGTGGGCAAACCCACCGTGAATGCAGCTTGAGCCGATTTCGCATACGCGGCGCCGAAATCGTCATCGATACCCATGACCTCGCCAGTTGAGCGCATCTCCGGTCCGAGCACGGTGTCAACTCCGCGGAAGCGGTTGAAGGGCAAAACGGCGTGCTTCACCGAGATGGGGCACGATGCCGTCAATGTGCTGCCATCGCCATGTGTAGCGAGGAGTCCTTCGGCCCGCAAGGTGGCGATGCTCTCCCCGACGGCCATTCTGGCTGCAGCCTTAGCTAGCGAGACACCAGTCGCCTTGGAGACAAATGGCACCGTTCGCGATGCCCGAGGATTGGCCTCCAGCACGTACAACACATCGCCAGCGAGGGCGAATTGGATGTTCAGCAATCCTCGGACACCGATGCCGCGAGCGATCGCATCTGTGCTCCGCCGAATGCGCTCGATTTCGGTGCGCCCCAAGGTGATGGGCGGCAGAGCGCAGGCTGAGTCGCCGGAGTGAATGCCGGCTTCTTCGATGTGCTCCATGATGCCGCCGAGGTAGAGCTCCTCGCCATCAAAGAGCGCGTCGACATCGATTTCGATCGCATCATCGAGGAACCGGTCGATGAGTACCGGGTGCTTCATCAAATCGCCGCCCGCGTGCTTGGCGACATAACCGCGCAACTGAGCGCTGTCATAAACGATCTCCATCCCCCGTCCGCCGAGGACGAACGACGGCCTGACCAGCACGGGGTAGCCGATCTGCTCCGCGACCTTGACGCAATCGTCGGCACTTAGTGCTGTGCCCCAGCGGGGAGCAGGAAGCCCAGCAGCCTGCAAGACCGCTCCGAACTCACCACGGTCTTCCGCGGACTGGATCGCTTCTGGACTGGTGCCCAGGATCGGCACACCGGCATCTTTAAGTTGTTGAGCTAAGCCCAACGGGGTTTGCCCGCCGAGGGTGCAGATGACGCCGAGGACTGGCCCAGCGGCGCGTTCGGCGGCCACCACCTCCAGGACATCCTCAACCGTCAGCGGCTCGAAGTAGAGGCGGTCGCTGGTGTCGTAATCCGTGGACACAGTCTCCGGATTGCAGTTCACCATCACCGTCTCGTAACCCGCATCCCGCAGTGTCAATGCAGCGTGCACACACGAGTAGTCGAACTCGATTCCCTGCCCGATTCGGTTGGGGCCGCTGCCAAGGATGATGACGGCAGGCTTGGTGCGCGACATCACCTCGTTCTCCACGTCGTAGCTTGAGTAGTGATACGGGGTCCGGGCGGCAAACTCAGCCGCACAAGTGTCAACTGTTTTGTATACGGGACGGATATCAAATTCATAGCGCAGCGCGCGCACCGAAACCTCATCGATGCCACGTACTTCGGCGATTTGGGCATCTGAGAATCCATGCCGCTTCGCTAGGCGCAGCACGTCATCGTCGAGCACATCGGCATCTGCGACAAATTGGGCGATCTCGTTGATCAACGCGATCTGATCGACGAACCATGGATCGATTCCCGTGGATTCATGTACTTCATCGGCAGACGCTCCAGCCCACAACGTCTGCTGAAGTTGAGTAATGCGCCCGTCGGTGGGGATGGCGATCTGCTCAAGCAACGCCTGGGTATCGAGAGCCTCCGGTGCGTGGCGCCAGTGAAAGACCTGTTGCGTGCGCTCCAACGAGCGCATTGCCTTATTCAGTGCCTCGCTGAAGTTGCGTCCGATGGCCATCGCCTCGCCGACGCTCTTCATCGTGGTCGTCAGTACGGGATCGGCACCGGGGAACTTTTCGAATGCGAAGCGTGGCACCTTCACAACCACGTAATCCAGGGTTGGCTCAAATGATGCGGGTGTCTCCCCTGTGATGTCGTTGGGGATCTCATCGAGTGTGTAACCAATGGCCAAGCGCGCGGCGATCTTGGCAATGGGGAAGCCCGTGGCCTTCGATGCGAGCGCCGAGGAACGAGATACGCGAGGGTTCATCTCGATGACGATCATTGTCCCGTTGTCTGGATTGAGGGCGAACTGAATGTTGCAACCGCCGGTGTCCACTCCAACCTCGCGAATGATGTCGATGGCAAGGTCGCGCATTCGTTGGTATTCGCGGTCAGTGAGCGTCATCGCGGGGGCGACTGTGATGGAGTCGCCTGTGTGAACGCCCATCGGATCGAAGTTCTCAATTGAGCAGATCACCACCACGTTGTCATTGCGATCGCGCATGAGCTCAAGCTCGAACTCCTTCCACCCGATAATGGACTCCTCGAGCAAAACTTCGGTGGTGGGGCTCGCCTGCAGTCCTAGTTCGGCAATGCGTTTGAGGTCAGACTCGTTGTAAGCGATACCGCTGCCGGCGCCACCCATAGTGAACGAGGGCCTCACGACCACCGGGTAGTTCAACTCGATCGCAGCGGCGAAGCACTCGTCCATGGTGTGACACACCACGGACTTCGCACTCTCCCCACCCAGTTTCTCCACAATCGCTCGAAACATCTCACGGTTCTCGCCACGCTCGATGGCGTCCACATCGGCACCGATGAGCTCCACGTTGTACTTCTCGAGTACTCCATCGCGGTGCAGTGCCATTGCAGTGTTCAGTGCAGTTTGCCCGCCCAAGGTTGCAAGAAGTGCATCCGGGCGTTCGCGTTCGATGATGCGCGCCACCACATCAGGAGTGATCGGCTCAACGTAAGTCGCATCGGCGAACTCGGGGTCAGTCATGATGGTCGCCGGGTTGCTGTTCACCAAGATCACGCGCAAGCCCTCTGCGCGAAGCACACGGCAGGCTTGGGTGCCTGAGTAATCGAACTCACACGCTTGACCAATCACGATCGGTCCAGAACCGATGACCATGACGCTTTGGATATCTGTGCGACGCGGCATCAGTTGCCTCCCATAACAAGTGCACGGAACTGTGAGAAGAGATCGGCAGCATCGTGCGGACCTGCGGCTGCCTCAGGGTGGTACTGAACGCTGAACGCTCGTCTATCTAGACAGCGCAGCCCTTCGACCACGTCGTCGTTGACGCATACGTGACTCACTTCCACTCGCCCGAATTCCGTTTCGGTCACTGCATCCAGTGGTGCATCCACAGCGAAACCGTGGTTATGCGCCGAGATTGCGATGCGACCTGTGCGGCGGTCCTGCACCGGGATGTTCACACCGCGGTGACCGAATCGAAGCTTGTATGTTGGGAATCCAAGCGCCCGCCCGAGAATCTGGTTTCCAAAGCAGATGCCGAAAGTCGGCATGTCCTTTGCCAGTGCAGCGCGCACGATGGCGACCGCATGATCTGCCGTGGCCGGGTCACCCGGGCCATTGGAGATGAATAGCGAGTCGTATGTGCCGTCAACGACATCATCTACTGGTGTGTCCGCAGGCAGCACGTGCACATCAAATCCCTGCGCCGCTAGTAGGAACGGGGTCATGGATTTGATCCCCATGTCAAGAGCGGCGACCGATGCAATCCGCGTTCCGTGAGCAGGCACGATGTACGGCTCATTGGTGCTGACGTCGTCAGACAAGCTCGCACCGCTCATCAGCGGACTCGCTTTCACTGCGGCAAGCAGATCCTCATGCGGGGCTGCTGCTGCTTCACCGGAGAAGATGCCAACTCTCATCGCGCCGTTATCGCGAAGATGGCGGGTTAGTGCCCGGGTGTCGACCTCGCAGATTCCCACCACACCGCTGTCCACCAACTGCGTCTCCAGATCGCCGTTTGCGCGCCAATTGGAGGTGCGTCGACTGGGATCGCGTACGACGTAGCCAGCAACCCAGATGTGCTCGCTCTCAGCGTCTTCGTCATTCACGCCCGTGTTGCCGATGTGCGGTGCGGTCATAATCACGACCTGCCGGTGATACGACGGGTCGGTCAAGGTCTCTTGATAACCCGTCATGCCAGTGGCGAATACGGCTTCACCGACGGTCTCACCGATTGCACCGTAGGCCAGACCCCGAGCGGTCGTCCCATCTTCGAGAATCAACACGGCATCCTCGCGCTCGTAAGTCCTTTGTTGCGTGTTCATCAGGGCTTGCGCACCTTTCCTTCGGCGTACGTGAGTCGTCCTTCGAACACGGTGGCCACAACCTGTCCATGCATCGAGCGATGGGCGAATGGGGTGTTAGCACTTTTGGATTCCAACGTTGCAGGATCAACCA
>RFTO01000009.1 GCA_009923375.1 Actinomycetota bacterium
CTCTTCCTCGATGAAGCTCCGGAGTTCAACGCGCGGGTGCTCGATTCCCTGCGTCAGCCGCTGGAAAGCGGCGTCATCACCATCGCACGGGCGGGCTATTCCGTGCGCTTTCCAGCGAGGTTCCAGATGGTGCTCGCATCCAATCCGTGCCCATGTGGGAATGCGAGTAGCGATACAGCCGCATGCCGGTGCACTCCATTGATGCGGACTCGCTACCTCAACAAACTCAGTGGCCCGCTGATGGATCGCATGGATGTGAAAGTGGTGCTGGATCGACCATCGCGAGCCGAGCTGTTGTCTGATGAGCCGGAGGCATCAGTCGATGTGGCAGCGCGGGTTCAACATGCACGATCTGCGATGGGGGCTCGATTACGCGCCACCCCTTGGCGAATCAACGCCGAGGTGCCCGGTGAGTTCGTCCGTCGGGAATGGCCGCTGCCAGCTGCCTCGGTGGATGCGCTGGCGGCATCGTTGGACGCTGGAATGTTGTCCGCACGCGGGGCTGACCGCGCGGTGAAGGTGGCATGGACTCTGGCTGATTTGGGCGATCGCCCTGCCCCGAGTGCGGCGGATGTTTACGCCGCAGTGGCTTTACGCGATGGAGGCGGCAGATGGTCGACATGAGAGCTGACTTCACCGTGCTCAGTGAGCTGCCATTAACTGCTGATCGCCAAGCGCGCGCCCTGCTGAGTTACATTTGCGAACCGAGTTCGGGGATTGCCCGAAGTGTGCGCGCCGATAACGCGGAGCAGGTACTTACTGCCGTCCGCAGCGGCGAACACGGAGAAAGTGCCGCGGCTACTGCGCAACATCGCTGGCAGGGAGTTGATATCGCCTCGGTGCTCGGGGAGCTCGCACAGCGCGGTGGTGGCTTCCTCACACCATCGGACCCCGGCTGGCCAAGTCAGCTGAACGATTTACAGGAAGTGCCGCTCGGGTTGTGGGTGCGTGGCTCACATCCCTTGCGCCTTCTCGCCGCGCAATCGGTGTCAATCGTCGGTGCGAGGGCATCCACGAATTACGGCCAGCGCCAGGCACTCACTATGTCTGCGCAACTGGCAGAGCGTGGATTTAGTGTCGTCTCCGGCGGCGCCTATGGCATCGATGCCGCTGCGCATCGCGGTGCGCTCACAGCTGGAATGACAGTCTGCGTTCTCGCAAGTGGCATCGACACCCCTTACCCCTCATCGCACGCATCACTTTTCGATGAGATTGCAACTGCTGGAGTGCTGGTCAGCGAGGTGCCTCCACATGAACCCGCCCGCCGGTTCAGATTCCTCAGCCGTAACCGCATCATTGCTGCACTCAGCCGCGGCACAGTGGTGATCGAAGCATCGTTGCGTTCTGGTTCATTAGGTACCGCCAGGCGAGCCCGGGACATCGGTCGCACTGTCATGGCGATGCCCGGCCCAGTCACCTCCGATGCCAGTAGCGGATGCCATGAGTTACTGAGACACGACCCAGACACAGTGTTGGTGACGTGTGCAGCTGATGTGCTGGAGGTGGTCGGAGCCCTCGGAGTCGATGCGGTCGGATGGCGCAGCGGCCCTGTCAATCCCCTTGACTCCGTCGGTGATGATGCTCGCCGAGTTCACGACTACCTCACCGGCCCGATGACCCCGGCGCAGGTGTCTGTGGTCTGTGGGCTGCCGCACTCAACCGTGATGACAGCGTTGGTGGAGCTCGCAGCCCATCGATTGGCGCAGCGCCAGGATGCTCGGTGGATGAGGGTTGCGCCGGCACAAATCAGCTAAGTCCATCGCGAGCGTCCGCTCTGCGTGGCACAGTGGGCTCATGTCTTCGCCGCTGCGCACTTGGGACGATGCCTGCATCGCCTTCGCGCAGCATCTGCGCGCCGAGCGAAATCGAAGTGTGCACACCGTGCGCGCGTACATCGGGGACATCAATGACATGGCCGACCACGCAGCTCAAGCAGGTGAAGGTGCACCCGCCGACATCACTGTGACGGCTTTACGGTCGTGGATGCAGCACCTGCATGAGCGCGGTTTGTCTCGAGCCACCACTGCTCGCCGGGTGACGGCTGTGCGGATGTTCTTTCGTTGGGCGCACACCGCCGGGTACATCGCCGCCGATCCGAGTGCGCGCCTAGGCACACCAAAGGTGCCGAAAACTCTCCCGCATGTGCTCTCCGAGCAGCAGGCAACCCAGTTGCTCGATGTGGCGACTTCTGCGGCAGATGATCGCAGCGCCGTGCAACTGCGCAACTTGGCAGTGGTGGAGCTTCTGTATGCAACTGGCATGCGCGTGGGCGAGTTGGTCGGACTTGATCTTGGAAGTATCGATTGGTCTCGTCGGACTGTCCGGGTGTTTGGTAAGGGATCTAAAGAACGTTCTGTGCCCTTCGGGATTCCAGCGGAAACTGCCCTGCGCGATTACATCGATAACGGCCGCTCGGAGTTGGTGAAGTCCGATGCAGCAGCGCTATTCCTCGGTGCTCGCGGTAAGCGACTCGATCCTCGGGCGGTGCGGCAACTGCTCGATGCCTTGATCTTCCACGTTCCCGATGCGCCTGCGATTTCTCCACACACTCTGCGCCACTCCGCGGCAACACATGTGCTCGAAGGTGGCGCCGACTTGCGCATCGTGCAGGAGATGCTCGGGCATTCGAGCTTGGCGACCACTCAGGTCTATACCCACGTGTCAGTGGAGCGGCTGCGTTCTGTGTACGAGCAGGCGCATCCGCGCGCATGAAATCCGATGAGGGCGGGCAGGAGTTGGATGTCGGCGAGCCGCTGCGGAAACAGGGAGACATCAGTGCTGTGTGGCGGCGATATGCAGCCAGTCGAGCCGAGCCTGATCGCGAAATCCTGGTGTTGCATTACCTACCGCTGGTGAAGTTTGTATGCGGTCATGGGATTGGGCGCCGCGCGCTGTGCGAGCTCGCCACATCCAGGTGGATCGCGCAATGCACGAATTGGTCTCTTCTTTCCATCGCGTCCCCACGGACGAGGAACTCGCGAAGGTGTCGGGGCTGGCCGTAAACGAAGTGGCGCAAACACTGCAGGAGACAAATGTGCCGATGACAATCCCCTTGGATGAGGTGATTGCCGACTCGATGCCAGCCGATGACGACCCCTTCGAGAGCGCTGCTGCTCAGGTCAGTCGTGAAGTGTTGATGGCTGCTCTACGTGATCTGCCGGAGCGTGAGCGGGATGTGATCGCGCTGTATTACCTCGAGGAACTCACACTCTCGGAGGTTGGTGACATTCTCGGAGTCACTCAATCGCGGGTGTCCCAGTTACGAGCCCGCGGGGTCACTCACCTATCTGCCTTGGTGAAGTGGGGCAACGGCGTCGCAGCCGCCTGAACGCACGCACCCATTCACATCATCGATAACGATGCAGCGGTGATAACCGGCCCTATGAGCCACCGTGTTGTTTGAGACACCGTGTTGTTCAGTGCCCAGTCACGAGTCGCAGCGTTGCTCATCACGGGGTCATGAGTCGCGGCGCGGCATGGAAGGCGACCAACGGATTGACATACGCGAATCCTCGTTTAGCTCCCCAATGCAGGCAAACCTGCAGACCGCAGTGGCCACTGACAGTGACAACGGCGATCGGCTGGCCCGCGAGCACTGGTGTGCCGACTGGCACAAGTGGCTGAACTGGTTGGTAGGTGGAGACCACGCCATTGAGATGCATGACTGACACGATGCCAATTCCGGCAATACTGCCCACGAAACGAATGACACCTGCTGCAGGTGCGTGGACGACGGCTGCGGGGAACGCGGCCAGATCGACGCCACGATGACCCGCTAGCCAGCGCCGGGCTGGCGGATCGAATCCGCGAGTGACAAAGGTGCGGATGGGCAACCGTCCTCGCGAACTGGCCGACGATCCGACCCGTGAGAGCTCTGAGCGGACGTTCAACCTCACTCGGTGTTCCGGGTGTCCCACATTGGTGACGTGCGCTGCCTGTGTTGCCGCGGCCTGCCTTGCATCTATCGCCGCCGAGGTCGTGCGCGCAATGGCGGCTGGATTTGGCGCCACCCCAGCCACCACCATCACCGCGGTGAGCGTGAGGGCTCGAAATCGCACACGCGAGAGATTCGGCGTGCGTGCTGCCTCAGACCTATCGGGCATTTCCACCCCAAGACTCGGTGGCGAAGCTGGTGCATGGATTGCGGTGGAATGCGCCCGGCGGGGCATCCTGGTGGGCATCCTGGTGGGCATCCTGGTGGGCATCCTGGTGGGCATCCTGGTGGGCATCGGGACACAGTGCCGATCCCTGGCCCGGGCGCGAGGGTAAGGAGTCGGCGCTCGTGGACAACCCAGCCCCCGCGAACACTTGTGAACAGCGTCGAAGGTGCCCCCCAATCCTCACCGGCCGCGGTTAAACCCCGAGATCTCCGCCCGCAGGCGCTCCGCTTAGACTCTGTCCCAGCGAGCGCACGAACAGTGATACCACCATTGAGTTGGTTGTTGGGTTCACCCGACAGCCGGCCTGATGTGCGCTCGACTAACACAGGTGAGGTCAGCGCCAGCTGGCGATGCCGCGTAGGTCGCACAAGGTCTTGTGATGAGCTTTTGTGCGTGCGGCACATCACCGAGGGCACGACACTCGTCTGCGCTGTTGCGTGGAGGCGGTGTCGCGCGTCAACCGAATGAAGGAGTACGACCATGGGTGTTTCTATGCGCCAACTACTGGACAGCGGTGTCCACTTCGGTCATCAGACCCGCCGCTGGAACCCAAAGATGCGACGCTTCATCTTCACCGAGCGCAACGGCATCTACATCATTGACTTGCAGCAGTCGCTGACATTCATCAACACCGCCTACGACGTCGTTAAGGAATCGGTCGCCCGCGGCGGCACAGTCCTGTTCGTCGGTACCAAGAAGCAGGCGCAGGAGACCATCGCGGAGCAAGCCAACCGCGTCGGCATGCCTTATGTGAACCAGCGCTGGCTTGGTGGAATGCTCACCAACTTCGGCACAATCTCCAAGCGCCTGACCCGACTGAAGGAGCTTGAGGTCCTTGACTTCGACAGCCCCTCTAACAGCGGCATGACGAAGAAGGAACTTCTCATCCTTAAGCGTGAGAAGAACAAGCTTGAGCTCGCACTCGGTGGCCTTCGCGGTATGACGCGTGCGCCGAGCCTGGTGTGGGTTATCGACACCAACAAGGAAGCCAATGCGGTCAAGGAAGCCCGCAAGCTTGGTATCCCGGTTGTTGCCGTTCTCGACACTAACTGTGACCCAGATGTCGTCGATTTCCCGATCCCGGGCAACGACGATGCACTGCGCTCAGTCGCACTGCTGACTCGCGTGATCGCTGATGCAGTGGCCGAGGGTCTTGTTGCCCGCACCGCGCGCACAGTGGGCAACGAAGACACAGCTGAGGCCGCGTTGAAGGCATGGGAAGCAGAGCTTGCCGCCGAGATGGAAGCTAAGGCTGTTGCTGACGCACCTGTTGCTGACGCACCTGTTGCTGACGCACCTGTTGCTGACGCACCTGCTGCTGACGCACCTGCTGCTGACGCACCTGCTGCTGACGCACCTGCCGAGGTTGCTGCTGGTGACGCTCCTGTTGCTGACGCGCCTGCCGAGGTTGTTGCCGCTGACGCTCCTGTTGCTGACGCGCCTGCCGAGGTTGCTGCCGCTGATGCACCTGCTGCTGACGCAGACACGCAAACTCCTGACGAAACTGCCTGACGAGTTCCGGCTGCGCCGGCCTCACCGATTGTTCACGACTGCCCAACGAACGTAAAGAAACGGACGGACACCATGGCTGCCATTGCTGCCGCTGATGTAAAGAAGCTTCGCGACGCAACCGCCGCGGGGATGATGGAATGTAAGAAGGCCCTCGAGGAAGCTGAAGGAGACTTCGACAAGGCGATTGAGGTCCTGCGCATCTCCGGTGCGGCAAAGGCTGCCAAGCGCGGAGCGGAGCGGACTACCAGCAATGGTGTCGTTCTGGCCAAGGACGGCGTGCTCGTCGAGGTCCTCTGTGAGACCGACTTCGTCGCTAAGGGTGCTGACTTCCTCGCGGTAGCGGAGAAGGCTCTGGACGTCGCCGTTGCTTCTGGCACACGCACGACCGAGGAACTTGCCGCCGCAACCCTGGATGGCGGCACTGTCGGTGCAGCCGTAGAGGCTCTTGCCGCAGTCATCGGTGAGAAGATTGAGCTTGGTCGAGTTGCTGCCTTCGAAGGTGACGTCGCCGTTTACCTGCACCGTCGTAGTCCAGACTTGCCGCCAGTTGTCGGTGTGCTCGTCGCTTACGACGGGTCAGAGGATGTTGCGCGCGGCATTGCAATGCAGATCGCCGCGATGCGCCCGCAGTACCTCTCCCGCGAGGAAGTGTCGGCCGAGGTTGTCGAGACTGAGAAGCGCATTGCCGAGGAGACTGCCCGCAATGAGGGTAAGCCCGAGCAAGCGATGTCGAAGATCATCGAAGGCCGAGTGAACTCCTTCTACAAGGACTACTGCCTCGTTGAGCAGACCAGCGTGACCGACCCGAAGATGACGGTCGCTCAGGTGCTAGCCGCCGGAAACACCACCGTCAGGGGCTTCGCCCGTGTCGAGGTCGGCGGTAACTGATTTACCTCTGAAATGAGGCTTGCTCCGAATCCTGGGGCAAGCCTCATTTCTATGTACGCACCGCAGCGGTACAGTTGCGGAAAACGATGAGATGACCCGATGAGAGGACAAGGTGACATGGCCAGCCAACCCACTCTCGACGGCGTTTTCGACACTTGGCCCGGTTTGCCCTCCGCGGGTTTCTCCCGTGTGTTGCTCAAGCTCAGTGGTGAAGCCTTTGCCGGTGGTGGGGGCCTGGGAGTAGATCCCGATGTGGTGCAGAACATCGCCATGCAGGTGGCCGATGTCGTCCGCAGCGGCGTTCAGGTGGCGATCGTCATCGGCGGAGGAAATTATTTCCGCGGCGCCCAGCTTTCCGAGCGCGGTATGGACCGCTCGCGGGCTGATTACATGGGCATGCTCGGCACGGTGATGAACTGTCTGGCTTTGCAAGATTTCCTGGAGAAGCAAGGCGCCCCAACCCGGGTGCAGACTGCGATCTCCATGGGTCAGGTGGCTGAGCCTTACATCCCGCTGCGCGCCATCCGCCACCTGGAGAAGGGGCGCATCGTGATTTTTGGCGCCGGCTTGGGTGCGCCGTATTTCTCCACCGACACCTGTGCCGCCCAGAGAGCGCTTGAGATCGGGGCAGAGGTAGTCCTCATGGCCAAGGGCGTTGACGGCGTCTATGACGACGACCCTCGAAAGAATCCCGCCGCAGTCAAGTTCGACACCCTCACTTACAACGAGGTGCTGGTACGAGGACTCAAGGTGGCAGATGCCACTGCGATCAGCTTGTGCCAAGACAATGATCTTCCGATCGTGGTATTCAACCTGCTCGAAGATGGGAATATCGAGCGGGCGGTCCGTGCCGAGCGTGTGGGCACATTGGTGAACAACAATGCTGGCGTCACGTCGGCTGGATGAGAGGGACGCTCATGATCGACACAATCTTGACCGAATGCACCGAAAAGATGGACAAGGCGATCGCTGTCGCCCGCGAGGACTTCGGAACCATCCGTGCTGGTCGCGCTAACACGTCCTTGTTTAGCAAGCTCATTGCGGATTACTACGGCACGCCGACCCCAATCTTGCAGATGGCGTCGTTTGCTGTGCCAGAAGCGCGCATGGTCATCATCACTCCTTACGACAAAGGTGCAATGAACGAGATTGAGAAAGCGATTCGCGATAGTGATCTTGGGGTGAACCCCACCAACGACGGCACCGTCATCCGCGTCGCCTTCCCGCAGCTCACTGAAGAGCGCCGCAGGGAGATCATCAAGGTTGCCCGCCACAAGGCCGAGGAAGCGAAGGTGTCGGTGCGGAACATTCGCCGTCACGCCAAGGATGCACTCGACAAGTTGATGAAGGACGGCGACGCAGGCGAAGACGATGTGCGCCGCGCAGAGAAGCAACTCGACGAACTGACGACCAAGCACGTCAACCACGTTGACGAGATCCTCAAGCACAAGGAAGCCGAACTGCTCGAGGTCTGACCTCGACGCGCACACGGGAGCCGACTATGACCGACGGCGATGCTGCTGCCGGCCGGGCAGTGAACAAGGGGCGCGATTTCACGACCGCTGTTCCCATCGGCATCGCTCTGGTCCTAGGGCTGGGCGCTTCCGCTTGGTGGCTGCCGCAGATGTTCATCGTTGCGGTGATCACCGCAAGCCTTCTCGGCGTCACGGAGTTGCGTACCACCTTCGCTGCTCAGGAACGACACCTGATGCGCGTTCCGTTATATGCCTGCTCCATCTTGATGCCCGTCGCGGCGTTCATTTACGGCCTGCCTGGGTTGATGATCGCCTTCGCCTCCGGCATCGCGATGGTGTTCGCCATCCGTATGTTCCGTGGCGAGACCGCGTTCGTGCGCGATGTCTCTGCCAATATCTTCGTGCTGTCGTATGTCCCGCTTCTCGTGTCATTTATCGCCATGCTGATTAGGCCCACTGGCAGTCAGGTCTCACTCGACGGTAACCCACTTTCGTGGCATACGATCATTGATCCGCTAAGCGCCGATCCGGGCCGGCACGGTGCATTGCGATTGATTGTCTTGCTGTTGCTTAACGTCGGTGCTGACACATCGGCGCTGGTGGTCGGCATGGCCATCGGGCGCCACCAGTTGGCGCCTTTGGTCTCACCAAAGAAGACGTGGGAGGGCTTCATCGGATCGCTTGTGTTCAATGCGATCTTCGGCGCTTTCTTACTTTCCAATCTGCTGCATCACACCTGGTGGCATGGCGTCATCGTCGGTTTGGTCACCGCGGCTGTTGCGGCAGCGGGCGACCTTTGCGAGTCGATGATCAAGAGAGATCTCGGTGTTAAAGACATGTCACATCTGATTCCAGGCCACGGAGGCATCATGGACCGACTCGATTCGCTACTGCCGAATGCTTTCGCAGTATGGGTGATGTTCGCGGTGATGCTATGAGCACCGGTCCCGTCATCCCGATGGTTGGCGAGTTGATTTTGGAATCGCCGCGTCGTGGTAAGCCACCGCGGCACCTCGCTGATTTAGATCAAGCCGGACGCCGAGGTGCGTTGGTGGAGGCAGGTTTGCCTGCGTATCGCGCAGACCAAATCAGCCGCCACTTCTTCTCTCACTACTCAAGCGATCCGACCACATGGACCGACATCCCGGCAGCCGAGCGCGAGAAACTGGCCGCGGCCTTGACTCCGCAGTTGCTGACTCCGGTCAAGGAACTGCAGTGCGATGGTGGAACAACCCGGAAAACTTTGTGGCGCCTCTTCGATGGATCGCTGGTGGAGAGCGTGCTCATGCGTTATCCAGATCGCGTGACGATGTGCATCTCCAGCCAAGCCGGCTGCGGAATGAACTGCCCCTTCTGCGCCACCGGCCAAGGTGGACTCACCCGTAACCTCAGTGCTGCCGAGATTCTCAGCCAGGTTGTCGCCGGCTCCGCAGACCTCGCAGCTGGGCTGGTGCCAGGCGGCCCTGGCCGCGTGTCCAACGTGGTGTTCATGGGCATGGGGGAGCCGCTTGCGAATTTCAACACCTTGGTTCACGTGCTCAAGACGCTCACCACCCCGCAACCGCACGGTATGGGCATCGGAGCGCGCGGAATCACCGTGTCTACTGTGGGTCTTGTGCCGCGAATGAAGGAGCTCGCCCAGCTCGGCTTGCCTGTCAGATTGGCGTTGTCCCTGCATGCACCAGATGACGAGTTACGCGACACCCTTGTGCCCGTCAACACGCGTTGGAAGGTGTCCGAGGTGTTGAAAGCGGCGTGGGAATACGCCGAGGTCACTAGGCGCCGCGTGTCCATCGAGTACGCGCTCATCAAAGACATCAACGACCAAGCCTGGCGAGCAGACCTGCTGGGAGACAGGCTCCGCGGCAAGTTAGTTCACGTCAACCTCATCCCGCTTAACCCGACGCCGGGAAGTAAGTGGACCGCATCACGGCCAGAGGATGAGCGCGAGTTCGTGCGACGTTTGGAAGCCAAGGGTGTGACAGTGACTGTGCGCGAGACCCGTGGTCGCGAGATCGACGGCGCCTGCGGTCAACTTGCTGCAGCTGAATAAATCCTCTGTACGTCAGTCGGTCAGCGAAATGCGGCGATGCCTGTGACGGCTTGGCCGATCACAAGAGTGTGAACTTCGTGTGTGCCTTCATACGTCAGAACACTCTCCAAGTTCGCCATGTGGCGCATGATCGGGTATTCGCCGCTGATGCCATTGGCGCCGAGGATCGTTCGGGCCTCGCGGGCGACGGCGATTGCTGAGGAAACGTTGGTGAACTTGCCGAGACTTATCTGCTCGGGCTTGATTGCATGGGCATCCTTGATTTGACCCAGGCGCATCGCAAGCAAGAACGACGTCGCCACGGTGGAAGTCATCTCCGCGATTTTGCGTTGGGTGAGTTGAAAGCCGGCAATTGGTTGATCGAATTGGCTGCGGTTGGCGGCATAACTCAGTGCGGTCTCTAGGCAATCGCGCGCAGCGCCGACCACACCGAACACGATGCCGAAGCGCGCCTCGGATAAGCAGGACAGTGGTCCGCGTAGCGAGTTGGCACCGGGCAGCAAAGTGCTGTCCGGCACTCGCATATCGGTGAATGTCAGTTCACTCGTTGCACTCGCTCGCAGAGACATCTTGTGCTTCACCGCAGTTGCTACGAAGCCAGGTGTGTCCGTCGGCACGGCGAATCCGCGGATGCCCTCGTCCGTCCCCGCCCAGATAATCGCCACATCGGCGTAGTGGCCGTTGGTGATCCACATCTTCGATCCGTTAAGGATCCAGTCGGCACCATCGCGCTTGGCGAAGGTGCGCATACTGCCCGGATCGGATCCGGCATCGGCTTCCGATAAACCGAAGCAGCCAATCAGCTCGCCTGCGGCCATGCCGGGCAGCCATTGCTGCTTCTGCGCATCGCTGCCGAAAGCATGGATCGCATACATAGCCAGCGATCCCTGCACGCTCACCAGCGAGCGGATGCCGGAATCTGCGGCCTCCAATTCCAAGCACGCCAAACCGTAAGTGGTTGCATCAGCACCTGCGCAGCCGTAACCATTCAGGTGCATTCCCAGCAGACCCAAGGTTCCGAACATCCGCGCGAGCTCTCGAACAGGCGCCTCGCCGGCTTCGTACCACTCCATCAAGTGCGGTCGCACCTTCGTATCGAGCAAGGCTCGGGTGGATGCGGAGAGGTCGCGCTGCTCTTGTGTGAGCATTGCGTCGGCATCGATGAGCGATAACGGATGCGCGGTCATGTCATCAGCCTAGTTATCAAGGGCGACGGAGCACCCAGTCCACAACATTTGCCACATGTGATGCGCGTCCCGTCCTGCGCTCAGCCGCATCTGCCCAGGTCATGGCACTCAGACCTGCCTGGATCCCCATCCATCGCAACGGTTCCGGCTCCCAAGTGCGGCTGTGGTGACCAATCCACGGCAAGCTGGTTAGTCGGGAGGTGCGACCGCAGATCAACTCTGCCAAGGCACGACCACCGACGTAAGACATCGTCACGCCGTCGCCGAGGTACCCACCGCTCCAGGCGAGCTTGCGTCGCGGGTCGTAACCCACCGACGGCGTCCAGTCGCGGGGCATTGCTAGCGCGCCACCCCACGTGTGAGTGACCTTCACTGAATCAAGTTGCGGAAACATGTCACGCAGAATGTCGAAAAGCGCCGCGTGCACCTGCGGGTTCTGCTCATAACTTGCGTCCACCTTCGAGCCGAAGTGGTACGGAGCGCCGCGGCCGCCGAAGGCGATCCGGTTATCTGCCGTGCGTTGTCCGTAGATGATGAGGTGGCGGTAGTCGGCGAAGGTGATACCAGAAGGTAAACCAATCTGCTGGAGGGCTTCTTCTTCAAGCGGCTCGGTGGCGAGCATCAGGGAATAGACCGGTGCGAAGGTTCGCTGCTGTCCTTCCAGGGAAGGTGTGTATGCCTCAAGTGCACGCACCACCACACCTGCTGTGATCTCGCCGGCAGTTGTCATCACTGTGCCGGTGTCGCTGTGTCTGAGGGCGCGGACACCTTCGTGAATCTTCACACCACGCTGCGCTGCAGCACGTGCCACACCAGTGACGAGTTTGGCGGGCTGGATGCTCGCGCAGTGGGGGTTAAAAGTTCCACCTTGCAGTTGGTCCATCTGCGCGAATCGCATCGCAGTCAAGGTGGGAGTCCACATGAGATCGGAGTCGGCAGCGCCCCAACGCTTGGCGTCTGCGACATCGTCATGCGCCCGCTGCTCATGTACTGGGTTGCGGGCGGCCAGAAATGTGCCAGCTCGTTTGTAATCGGCGTCGATGCCGAATTGATCAAGCACCTCGCCGAATTCGGCCACCACAGTGCGTAGCACTGCGAGCGCATCTTTGGCTGCGTGCTCACCGGCTGCACCACCGCCTGCGAGATGCGCTAAACGTTGACCTGATGTCGGCATCAACGCGGAGACCCAACCGCCGTTGCGAGAGCTTGCGCCAAAACCAATGTGCTCGGCTTCGATCACCACCACCGACAACGTCGGGTCATATTCCTTCAACCACAGCGCGGTCCACAGGCCCGTGTAGCCGCCGCCGAGGATTACCACATCGGCGTGCATCGGCAGTGGCGTATCGGTCGGCTGCAGATATGGCGTCCAGGTGGCGGTCTCGTGCCACATCACCGACTGTGATGCGTCAGCGATGGCGGCTAGCGCGGCGCTACTCGGTCGAGTCATGCCCGCAATCCAATCCACCGCTTCATCAGGGCAGCCAGCGGTTGATGTACTCAGGTGCAGGCACTTGCACATGTGGGTCTGCGATTGGCTCACCAAATGTCATCTGCATGGGCACAACCCCCGACCAGCGTTGGACACTGTGATCTTCTGGGCTATCAAGGGCCGGGCCAGTGCGGGTCTTCATGCTCATCTCGTCAAGCGGAATGCGAATAAGGCATGTCGCCTTGAGTTGCTGGTCAGTCGGTGCAATGAACTCGGGCCATCTGTGTGGAAATAGATGTTCAGAAAGTGTCCGGAGCGCCTCTAACTTGTCCGTTGCAGGAACCTCGGTGCCGTGACCAAAAACCATGACGCAGCGGTAATTCATGCTGGCTTCAAACGAAGAGTTCGACACCACTAATCCATCCAGCAGTGTGACGGTCACACACACCGATGCACCTGTGGCCATTCGGCGACTCAGTTGCGATGCGGTCGAGCCGTGCAGGAGAAGTGAGGAGTCCCCAGCGGGGGCGTAGGCCATAGGAAGCACTCGGGGCTCATCGGCATCGACTATTCCAACATGGGCGATCTTGCCTGCGTGCAGGACCGCAAGCATCTGCTCACGGTCCTGCACTGCAAGATGAGGGAGGCGACGCACCTGCGTGCGGGGAATCGCCGACCCACGTTGAGACTGGTTGTTCTCCATACTCATGCTGAGAGCATCAGCGCCTGTGCCTCGGACAGTGCATCGTGGATGATTGAGCGAATCTTCTGGATCTCGGTGCTGCCAATGATCAGAGATGGCGCCACCTGAACCACGGGGTCGCCGCGGTCGTCAGCGCGGCAATGCAAGCCGGCGTCCCACAAGCGCTTGGAGAGGAAACCGCGCAGTAGCACATCCGATTCGGCTTCGTTGAAGGTCTCCTTGGTGGCCTTGTCCTTCACCATCTCGACCGCCCAGAAGTAACCAGCCCCACGGACATCGCCAACGATGTCGAGTTCGCGCAACGAGTTCATCGCAGTGCTGAACTCCTCCTCGTGCGCGAGCACGTTATCGACCAAGCCTTCGCGTTCCATGATGTCCAAGTTGGCCAGCGCCACGGCAGCCGACACTGTGTGTCCGCCGTAGGTGAATCCGTGCATGAAGATCGACGGATTGCGGTCGAAGGGCTCGAACAACCGGTCGTCAACAATCATGGCGCCGATGGGGGCGTATCCAGAGGACAATCCCTTGGCGCAGGTGATGATGTCCGGTGTCACGCCGAAGCGCGCCATTGCAAACATTCCGCCAATGCGACCGAATCCGCAGATGGTTTCATCGGCCACCATCAAGACATCGTGGCGATCGCAGATTTCCCGCACGCGAGCCAGATAACCCGGCGGGGGAGTGAAGCAACCGCCGGCGTTTTGGACCGGCTCGATGAACACAGCAGCGACCGACTCTGGTCCCTCCATCATGATCGCGGCTTCAATCTGGTCTGCTGACCACAAACCGAATGCCTCGAGGTCGTCTTGGAAGGGTGCGGGGGCGCGGTAGAAATTGGTGTTCGCGGCCTTAATCGCGCCGGGAACCAGGGGCTCGAACGGCTGCTTCGCACCTGGCAGGCCAGTGATGGACAACGCGCCCATCGTGGTGCCGTGGTAGGCGAGGTAGCGGCTGACCACTTTGTACTTACCGGGCTTGCCAGTGGCCTTGAAATACTGGCGCGCCAGCTTCCATGCCGACTCCACGGCTTCGCCGCCAGCGCCGGTAAAGAACACGCGGTTCAGATTGCCGGGCGCGTAAGACGCGAGCCGCTCAGCAAGGTTGATTGCCGCCGGGTGCGCGTACGCCCACAGCGGGAAGAACTCAAGGGTTTTCATCTGCTCGGCGGCTACATCAGCAAGCTCCGTGCGGCCGTGTCCGACCATGCAGGTGTAAAGGCTGGCAATGCCGTCCAAGATTTCGCGGCCGTGGTTGTCGTAGATATACGCTCCCTCGCCGCGGACGATGATGGGAATCTCGTTCCCGTCATCGAAGGCCGAGTGCCTGGTGAAGTGCATCCATAAATGCCGGCGCGCCTTCTCGGACAGCGCTCCGGCATCCGTATGGGATTCCTTCTGGTTGTAACGCTTGGTTCCTTCATCGAGTGTCATCGTGTTCCCCATGAGTAGATTTGTTTGCGCACCTTTAGATACACAAATGTTTCTGTTCGTGTGACATCATCGATGCTGCGGATGGCCGACAGCACCTCGAGCAACTGGGTGTCGTCTTCGCACACAACCTCGGCTAGTAAGTCGTACTGGCCGGCGGTCATAACAACGTACGAGACGGCACCAATCAGCTCGACGGTTTGCGCCGCACGTTGTAAATCGCCGCTGACGCTGATGCCGATAAGGGCCATCCGCTTGAACCCGACTTGCATCGGATCAGTTACCGCGACAATCTGCATCACGCCGGTGTCAGTCAACCGTTGCACCCGCTGCCGCACGGCGGCTTCAGAGAGTCCAACGGCTTGACCGATCGCCGCATATGAGCGCCGACCGTCTTGCTGCAGTTGATCGATGATGGCAAGCGATGTTGCGTCCAAGACTTCCTTGGGACGTTCCTTCGCCTGAGTCACATGAGCATCTTGACCCTTCGGAGGCCCTTTTGCAAATGAATCCGTGGTGATTTGCCTCATTTTCTACGAAATCCGTACCTTTGGGTCATCTGGACCCTGGAGACGTGGACTCTTCGCGTCACCATGACAGGGGCGGGGTGTGCTGGCTAGGCTCACGCGCATGAGTGATCTTCGCCAGATTCAAAACGTCATCAACGGTCAAACCGTCGCCGCCGCAGACGGCGTAACCAGCGACCTGGTGGATCCGTCCACCGGTGAGGTGTTCGGGCAGGCGGGCGTGTCAGGTAAGGCCGATGTGGACGCGGCATACGCCGCTGCAGCCGAGGCTTTCACCAGTTGGCGCAACACCACCCCTTCGCAGCGCCAAGCCGCACTGCTGGATATCGCCGCCGCCTTTGATCAACACAAGGATGAGATTGTTGAGCTGGAGAGTGAGAACACAGGCAAGGCAGTGGCAGTGACGATGTCGGAGGAGATTCCTCCGATGATCGATCAGATCCGCTTCTTCGCCGGTGCTGCGCGGGTGCTCGAAGGTCGCGCTAGCGCCGAGTACGCACCCGGCATGACATCAATCATCCGTCGCGAACCCATTGGTGTGATCGGTGCGGTGACGCCGTGGAACTACCCGATGATGATGGCCGTGTGGAAGTTCGCCCCGGCTATCGCTGCGGGTAACACCATCGTGTTGAAGCCCAGCGACACCACCCCTGTGTCCACTGTGCGCATGGCGCAGATCGCCGCCGAGATCTTGCCGCCGGGTGTGCTCAATGTTGTAACAGGCGACCGCGACACCGGCCGCCTCATCGTCGAGCATCCGACCCCGCAGATGGTCGCTATTACTGGGTCGGTTCGCGCCGGCATGGAGGTCGCCAAGTCGGCCGCCGCGGATGTCAAGCGCGTACACCTTGAGCTCGGCGGTAAAGCGCCTGTCGTGGTGTTTGAGGATGCAGATGTGGAAGCAGCCGCAGAGTGGCTGGCTGTGGCTGGTTACTTCAACGCCGGGCAAGACTGCACCGCTGCCACCCGAGTGCTTGTGGCCGAGCAGGTCTACGACTCGTTCGTGGCGGCACTCGCCGCCCAGGCCTCAGCCACTCAGACGACGTATGGCATCGGCCGCCACCACGCAGATGGCTTCGTGCCGCCGGTGAATAATGCCGGTCAGATGGAGCGGGTGCTCGGGTTTATCGAGCGCACACCGTCGCACGCCGAGGTTGTGGCCGGCG
>RFTO01000081.1 GCA_009923375.1 Actinomycetota bacterium
ATCAGCAATGGTTTAACAGTTGCATTAAGCACCGGCGATCCGACCACCAGCCACGCATGCCGCGCTGGGGAAGCCGCTGGCAACATGTGCTTCATTAATGTCGATGCCGCAGGTGCCGCCAGCTTCACTGTGGCCATCACGGGCGCATCGGTCGGTCGGCTGTTTAAGTATCAGATCAACGGCCCAGCAGGCTTCACCTCCGGGTTCGTCACCGCCATCTACGCGGCCAATCCCGGTGGCGGCGAGACTGCAGACCTGTGTGCAGATAAGTCGCGTGTGTGCTCGAACGTCTCCCGCGTCACCTTTGATGTTGCGGGCACCAAGGTCCCGGTCACCTTTGATGACAGCGGTGCCGGCTCGGCATTCATGCCGGTGGCAACCACGAGCTTGGTGTTCCACTACACCTCGATTGCCGACTACGCGGGCAAGTTCGCCCACATCCAGTTCTTCGACTTCACCACCGGGCTGAACGTTGTCGTTCCTGCCGGCTCAGCGAACTCCAGCACGAGTTGCGACCCCGGCCCCGCCCCAGGTCATGGCTGTTATGTCCAACTTGATGCCGCTGGTTCTGCCACATTCACAGTGAACATCACTGGCTCGGCCCTGGATCGGATCTTCCGGTACCAGGTCAGCGGTGCGGGTGGTTACTCCTCCAGGAGCGTCACGGTCACCGCTCACGATGTCGCGCTGGCGAACTGCGCCACCTCGAAGATCCTCGCTCAGTCTCCTGCCGCTAGCGGAACCTCCGGCACGACGATGAATGTCACCTTCACAGTCGTCGACTCAGCGAGCCGTCCATGCCAAGGTAAAGCTGTCACATTCACTGCGACCGGCTGGGGCACCCTCGGCACATCGAGTGGCACCTCTGACGCACAAGGACATGTCACCGCGTCGATTAGCTCGGACACCTCCACCGCTGACAAGACGATGTCGGTGAAGGCCGCTACGAAGAACTACAAAGGGGCCACCGTGACTGCCAGCGCGGCCGCCAAGTGGTTGAAGATCCCGATTCCGCCGACTGCCGTTGTGACGTCGGCTCGCGGCGTCATCAAGATTGCGATCTCCAATGCCATCGGTATGTCAGCCACCATGGCCTACACCGGAGCCGCAACTGGCTCAAAGGTGGCGTCAGTGACGGCGAAGTCTGTGAGCTACTCATTCACAGTGGTCAAGGGCTCATACACAGTCACAGTCACTATCGGTGCCTACTCCGTCACGAAAATCGTCAGCGTCAGCTGATTGACCGCAAGTCCTCACCACTTTCACCTGGCGGGAAATCAACGCCAGGTGAAAGTGGTGAAAACCTCGTATGAGTAAGGCTTCAACACTGTCTTGCGCGTGGCGCCGAGCGTGATTGACTTGCCAGTCGCCAGCGAGATGTAACGCTGCCCAGCGACGGCGCCAAGCGACGCCCGCACATTCTGCGTGTCCGCAGATGCATTCACAAGGATGACTACGGAGTCGCCAGCCACCTTGCGGCTGTATGCGAACACCTGATCGTTGTTTGTCGGCAACCACACAACGGGAGATTGCCCTGGGACATTCCACAGCGCCTGGTTTTTTGCTTTCAAGCCAACTAAACGTGTGAGCAACGCATTGATCGGCGCGGTCTGCCACCTGATCGGATCACGATCGAAGAACTTCAAACGACGTGTGAGTCCCATCTCCTGGCCCGTGTAAATCAAAGGCACACCAGGCATTGTGAAATAGAAAACGGTCAGCGACGCGACCGCGGTGCCGAGCCGCTCGTATTCAGAGCCGTTCCAACTGTTCTCGTCGTGATTGGTGATGAAGTTCATTGGCATCGCCGTTTTGCCGTATTCATCGACCTGCGCATTGACGATGTCTTGGACGCCTGACGTATCCACCCAACCGGCACCTACTTGATTGAGCTTGTGATACAGATTCCAGTTGTAATCCAGCAGAAAGGCGCGTTGCATCAAAGCCGGGCGGGTTTCCGCTTCGGCGAGCATCAGTAATGGCTTAATCGCCTGAAGTTTCTCTGTGGCTTGGTTCCAGAAATCAGCTGGCACCATGGATGCAACATCTGCCCGGAACCCATCAATCCCATAGGTGCGCACCCACATTGCCATTGCATCGATCATCGCCAAACGCATGGCGGCATTCGTGTAATCGAGTTGTGCGACATCGTTCCAGCCGGTGCCCGGCGGGCTGACGATCTGCCCATCTCTTCCTTGCAGATACCAATCCGGATGCGCGGTTATCCAGGGGTTATCCCACGCGGTGTGGTTGGCCACCCAATCCAGGATGATTTTGAATCCCGCTGCATGCGCCTTGTCGACAAGCGTCTTGAACTGCGCAGAAGTGCCAAACTCTGGGTTCACCGCGCGATAGTCGCGCACTGAGTAATACGACCCGAGCGAGCCGAGTCGATTCTGTTGACCAATCGGATAAACAGGCATCAGCCACAGCACCTTCACACCCAAGGTCTTCAGGCGCGGAAGTTGCGATGTAAACGCCTGGAATGTGCCGGCCGCTGTGTACTGCCGAATATTCACCTCGTAAATGGTCGATGATGAGAACCACGAAGGTTGGACTGGGCGGACAACAGCCGAAGTGTTCGATCGAATGCTGGTTAGGGCGGTGGCTGACTTGCGCGGCGGTGACTTGCTAAGAACTGAGGCACCCGGCACTGTCAGTTGAGACGACGATAACGTTAATGCGGCTGTACCTTCAAGGTGCTGTCCAAGAGCAGGAGGCACCTGCCCGGCGAATGCCGGAACTCCTGCAAGAAACGCCGCCGTGCACAGTGCAGCACTGGTCTTAAGTCTCACCCGCGGGTCCCCAATGCGTCGATACGACGCAGGATCACTCCTTCACGCAGCGCCCACGGGCACACCTCGAGGCACTCCAAATCCAGAGTGTGCATGATCTGGGCTGCCACCACTGCGCCTGCTGCCAGTTGAGGGGCGCGCGCAGCGCTGATACGCGGCAGGTTCTCGCGCTCACTCAAACTCATCTTCACTAGCCGATCTGCAAGTCGGTGCGCATCATCGGCGAACAACAGATTCTCATGAGCTTCTTTGCCATGGCTTGACTCTTTGTACGCGAGCCGCGCAAGCTGGCGGAAAGTCTTACTCGTTCCGACAATGTGGTCGACACCTTCATCGGTGTAGGTCTCAACAAGTGGAGACAACATGTCGTGCACGTGGTCGCGCAGTTCCTGCACCTGGCTCGGCTTCGGTGGGTCGTTGTGGAAGAAGGTGCGCAACATGCGGCCCGCACCGAGTAGCACCGATGTGGCTTCATCTGGGGATTCCCCGGCGCCCACCGACAACTCAACGGAGCCGCCGCCGATGTCTGCGACAAGTAAGCGGCCCGAACTCCAACCGCACCAACGGCGGACGGCTAAGAATGTGAGCTGGGCTTCAACGTTTCACCCCGGTCTCTTTGCGGACCTGGGCAATCACAGCCGAGCCGTTGATCGCATCTCGGATGGCCGAGGTGGCGAAGCTCTCAAATTCTTGGCATTTAAATTTGCGAGCGAGATAACTCGCCTGGGTGACAATCTTGATGAGCTTGTCGACGGCTAGCGCGCCGATGGTGCCGTCATCGCCGATGTGCTCGGCTAAGCGCAAGTCCATTCGCTCGGAGTGCACAGGCAACGGGGCCGAGCCCTGGTGGGCGTCGACGATGAGCAAGTTGACTGTGTTTGAGCCCACATCGAGCACCGCCAACCGCATCAGTGAAACTTACCGTGTTACAACCGCGCAGACCAACCTGCACGCGACAGCAGTTATCCTCCTCGTGTTCACCACGTCTTCACCTTGTGCTGTCAGAGTGAGCCATGAAGGGGGCATCATGCTGGCCGAATCAGAACTCACACCTATGCCTTTGCCATCCGATCGCTTCCTTGATCGCGAGCTGTCGTGGATTGCATTCAACGACAGAGTGCTGCAACTCGCTGAAGATCCGACCACGCCGTTACTCGAGCGAGCTCGCTTTCTAGCAATCGTCACCAGCAACATGGACGAGTTCTTCATGGTTCGAGTCGCAGGCTTGCGTCGCCGCATCGCCACTGGCATTGCTGTGCGGGCCGCTAGCGGGCTGATGCCACGTGAACTACACGCACAGGTCCTCAAGGCTTCCCGAGCACTACAGGAGCGACAGGCCGAGTTTTACCGCGAGCAGCTCCTCCCACAGCTGGCCCTTGAAGAGATCCGCGTGCCGGCGTGGGATGAGCTCTCACCACAGGAGCGCCAGGAGGCGACCGCCTTCTTCCGCAGTCGAGTCTTCCCCGTCCTCACCCCTTTGGCTGTCGACCCGAGCCACCCTTTCCCGTATATCTCCGGACTCTCGCTGAACCTTGCAGTGATCGTGCGCAACCCTGACAACGAGATGGAACTTTTCGCTCGGGTAAAGGTGCCGCCGCTGCTGCCTCGATTCGTCCACCTAGGCGATCAGCGATTTCTACCTTTGGAGCAACTGATCTCCGCACATCTGCACGACCTCTTCCCCGGCATGGAGATCGTTGACCACCAAGCCTTCCGCGTGACCCGCAATGAGGATCTCGAGGTAGAAGAAGATGAAGCTGAGAATCTGCTCGACGCTTTGGAGCGCGAACTCACTCGGCGCCGCTTCGGGCCACCCGTGCGTCTGGAGGTTGTTGACACCGTCAGCGACCACCTGCTGGAGACCTTGGTAGCCGAGCTGCGCGTCACACCGAGCGAGGTCTTCCGCTTACCTGCACCGCTTGACCTTCGCGCATTAAATGATGTGGTCGCGTTAGAACGCGATGCCTTGAAGTACCCGCGGTTCGTCCCACGCACTAGCCGCGATATCAGCGAGCAGGAGACTGCATCGGCGTTGGATGTGCTCGATGTCATGCGGGAACGCGACATTCTGCTGCACCACCCCTACGACTCGTTCTCCACCAGCGTGCAGCGATTTTTGGAGCAAGCCGCTGTGGATGAGCGCGTACTCGCCATCAAGCAGACGCTTTACCGCACAAGCGGCGATTCGCCGATTGTCGATGCCCTGATTGAGGCGGCCCAAAACGGCAAGCAGGTTCTTGCAATCGTTGAAATCAAGGCCCGCTTCGACGAGGAGAACAACATCTCCTGGGCGCGCAAGCTTGAGGAAGCTGGCGTGCATGTTGTCTACGGGCTCGTGGGCTTGAAAACCCACTGCAAGCTGAGCATGGTCGTTCGCGATGACGGCGACGCTCTGCGCCGTTACATCCACATCGGCACCGGCAACTACCACCCGCGAACTGCGCGGATTTACGAAGATTTCGGCGTGCTCACCACTAACGCCACCATCGGCGAGGATGTTGCCAACCTGTTCAACTACCTCTCGGGTTACGCACTGCCGCAGACTTACCGCGAACTACTCGTCTCGCCCCATTCAGTTCGCGCCGGTCTGCTTGAGCGCATCGAACGCGAGATCGTGAATGCTCGCGAAGGCAAACCCGCGGGAATTCGCTTTAAGTGCAACGCATTAGTCGACGAGCAGATCATCGACGCGCTTTACACCGCCTCCCAAGCGGGAGTCCGCGTGGATCTTGTCATCCGGGGCATCTGCGCGCTGCGCCCTGGCGTGCCCGGCGTCAGCGAGAACATCCATGTGCGCTCGATTCTGGGGCGCTTTCTGGAGCACTCGCGAGTCTTTGAGTTCGTTAACGGCGGCGAGCACGAGGTGTACATCGGTTCTGCCGACATGATGCACCGCAACCTCGATCGCCGCGTTGAAGTGCTTGTGCGCCTACAGCGACGCACCCACATCAACCGCATGCGCGCCTACCTCGATCTATCAACTGCCGACACCACATCGGCGTGGTTACTGGGTGCTGACG
>RFTO01000082.1 GCA_009923375.1 Actinomycetota bacterium
CTTCGGTGCCGAGCAACCTCCCCGGCATGTGCTTCTCATTGGTGCCACCGAGTGGCTGCTGATCGATCGCTACAAATGGCCGAACAACCGCCTCCTTCGCTTCGACTGGACGGAAATCCTCGACCGCAAGGAAGCCCACACGCTGCAAGCTGCCGCCGCCCTCCTGCACCGCGAGAGCCTTGCCCCCGGCGAGGGCGAGAGCCTTCTCGAAGGCCTGGATGCGAATGCCCATAAGCACGCCTTCGGCGTCAGCGAGGACCTCAAATACGCGCTCAAAGGACACTAACGCGGTCATCACGTCCACCCGGACATTCGACAGTGCCGTAAGTGGACCGTAGAGCTGAGCTAGCAAACCGGTAAGGGCCAGCAACGTTCCAAGGCTGTATTCACCGCGGATGACTGATATTCCGCCAAACCCATAGGCGATAGCCGTAGCCATGGACGCCACCAGCGTCAGCGCGCTAAAGAAAACGCGGTTGGCCATAGCAATCTTGATACCAGTGTCGCGGACCCTTGCCGCGCGACTCTCAAAGAAGTGGTTCTCATCGCGTGGGCGTCCGAAGAGCTTTACAAGGAGTGCCCCAGAGACGTTGAATCGCTCCGTCATCTGAGTGCTCATCTCGGCATTGAGATTCATCTGCTCGCGCGTCAACTGCGATAAACGGCGTCCCAGCCAGCGTGCGGGAATCAGGAACACAGGCAAGAGAGCGAGGGCTGCAACGGTGATCTGCCACGACAAAGTGGCCATTGTTCCCACGGTGATGAGCAGTGAGATGAAGTTGCCGACCACTCCACCAAGCGTGGATGTGAACGCCTGCTGAGCGCCAACGACATCAGAGTTAAGTCGTGAAACCAGCGCGCCTGTCTGTGCCCTTGTGAAGAACGCGATTGGTTGCCGTTGGACGTGAGCGAATACTTGTGTGCGAAGGTCGTAGATAAGACCTTCGCCGATTTTGGAGCTTAACCAACGGGTGATGACTCCCAGAACGTTGTCCACCACAGCTAAGCCGGCGACGATCAGCGCGAACAAGACGACGACATGGGTGTTTTTGTGCGTGATGCCAGCATCGATGATGTGGCGGAATGCCAACGGCTGTGCGACCACCAAGACAGCGCTGAATACGAGTGCGACCACAAAGAGAACGATGACGGGACGATATTTCGTGGCGTAACCAACAACTCGCCGAACGGTGCCTTCGGCAAGCTTTTGGTTCTTTACGCTGCGGTCGTTTGTCAACGACCTGTACATCATCCAGTTGCCTTGCATGCCCATGAAGCCGTACCTACAATCAGATTCGAGACGCTAAGAAGTTAACGCCTGCAAGTCTATGCTTCAGATGTTAAATCCCAAGGCACGCAGCATCTCCCGGCCCGAATCGGTGATCTTGTCCGGACCCCACGGTGGCATCCAGACCCAATTAATCTTGGACTCAGCCACCAGCCCGCTCAGAGCATTACGTGTTTGGTCTTCAATGACGTCGGTGAGAGGACAAGCAGCTGAGGTCAGCGTCATATCGATGGTCGCCACACCTGCCGCGTCAACGTGTACGCCATAGACCAAACCCAGGTCAACGACGTTGATTCCCAGCTCAGGATCCACCACGTCATGCATGGCTTCCATGACATCATCGGCGCTAGTCGGCATAACTGTCTCAGTCATCGGTACTCCCCTTTATTCTGGTCACTGCGTCTTCCACTGCCTTCCAGCCGAGTAATGCGCACTTTACGCGTGCGGCGAATTTCGCCACACCTGCGAAGGCCACTGCATCGCCCAGAATCAACTCATCTGGGACGACAACCCCTTTGCCATGCATCAGCCGGGTGAATTCGGCCAACGCGGTATCAAAAGTGGCGAGGTCCTTCTCCGCCACCGCCTCGGCCAGCATGCTCATAGAGGACATGCTGATCGAGCAGCCGACGCCATCCCAGCTGAGCTCTTTCAAGGCGCCACCCTGCACTGCAAGCCGCACAGTGATGTCATCTCCACATGAGGTGTTCACGTGATGAACCTCGACCTGGTAGGGCTCGCGCAGGCCTTTGGCCACTGGGTTGGCGTAATAATCCAGGATGATGTCCTGATACATCTGCTCGATACTCATCATTTCCACCATGCCTTGCATTCGCTGAATCTGGCTGTCATCTCGATCATGCTCCCCTGTGCGATAGCGCCCGCGAGAAGAAGGATTGACATGCGATGACAGCATCAACTAGCTGATCAATCTCATCGTGCGTGGAGTAAACGGAGAAGGATGCGCGCACAGTGGCCGGCACTCCCAGTGCCTTTATCAACGGCCAGGCGCAGTGGTGGCCAACTCGTACCGCGATCCCACGAGAATCCAACAGTTGTCCAACATCATGAGGATGTATCCCATCGACCATGAATGACACCGCACTGACCGGATCCCCATCAGCTGAGGTCAACACAGTTACTCCTGGAATGCTTCCCAACCGTGCGGCCGCGTAGGCAGAGAGCTGTCGGACGTGCGACTCAACGTGAGCCATTCCGAGTGTCATCAGATAACGGGCCGCCACCCCCGCAGCAACAGTCTGCGCCATCGCTGGCACGCCGGGCTCAAATTTCGCCGGTGCCTCAAGATAAGTGGACGACTCCATGGTGACCTGGGCGATCATCGACCCCCCTGTCTCCACGACAGGCATGGCGGCGAGCGCCTGCCTTGTGCCCCAGAGAAAACCGAGGCCAGTCGGACCGAGCATCTTGTGGGCGCTCCACACCATGAAATCAACGCCAAGCTCAGGCACAGCCACTGACATATGTGGAACAGATTGACAAGCGTCCAACAATGTAAGCGCACCTACTCGCTGGGCCGCGGCTACGAAAGGCCGGTGGTCGATCTGGTGCCCAAGGAGATTGGACACATGAGTCCAAGCGACCAATTTGGTGCGCGAGTCGACAAGTGACTCGAGCGTCTCTATCTGCAACGAGCCATCTCTAGAGACTGTTACCCATCGAAGTTGCGCGCCAGTCTTCTTACAAAGCTCTTGCCACGGCACCAGATTTGCGTGATGTTCTAGTTCAGTAACGACGATGGAGTCACCCGGGTTGAGCACAAATCGCGCATCCACAGGCAGACCTTGTTGGGCATACATAGTTGCATTGGCAAAAGCTGTGGCAACCATGTTGATTGAATCAGTGGCACTGCGGGTGAAGATGATTTCATCTGGCTTGGCGCCGACGAAATCAGCCAGAATCGCACGTGCTCCTTCGTGTGCCTCAGTCGCTTCTTCTGCCAACACATGTGCGCCTCTGTTCGCGGCAGCATTGTGATGAGAGTAAAAATCGACCTCAGCTTGAATAACACACTGCGGCTTCTGGCTGGTGGCCGCTGAATCGAGATAGACGAGCGGTAGGTCATGAACTCTGCGTTTCAAAATGGGGAAATCCGCCCGGATTGCCTCGATGTCCATGCCGCTCACCTCCTCGAAAATCTACTCCTTACTCAGAATCAGACTCTTGCCGCCGCGATGAACTTTTCATAACCGCTAGCCTCGAGTTCCTCGGCCAACTCAGGGCCACCTTGCGCAACAATTCGACCGGCGACGAACACGTGGACGAAGTCGGGCTTCACGTATCGCAGAATGCGCGTGTAGTGCGTAATCAACAAGATTCCAGTGTCGCCGGTTGCTTTAACCGAGTTGATCCCCTCGGAGACAGTCCGCAAAGCGTCGACGTCCAAGCCTGAGTCGGTCTCGTCCAACACAGCGAACTTCGGCTTCATCAAACGCATTTGCAGAATCTCATGACGCTTCTTCTCACCACCCGAAAAGCCTTCATTCACGTTGCGCTCGGCGAACTTCGAATCCATCGACAACTCTGCCATCGCGGTCTTCAACTCACCGATCCACTCACGAACGCGGGGTGCTTCACCGCGCACTGCGGAAACAGCTGTGCGCAGGAAGTTGCTGACGCTGACCCCTGGTACCTCCACTGGGTACTGCATCGCAAGGAACAGTCCAGCGCGGGCACGCTCGTCCACGGACATATCCAGGATGTTGACTCCGTCGAGGAGCACCTCACCCTCGGTGATGGTGTATTTCGGGTGCCCAGCGATGGAGTAGGCCAGGGTGGACTTACCGGACCCATTAGGTCCCATGACAGCGTGTGTTTGACCTGAATCGATTAACAGATCCACGCCGCGCAAGATCTCCTTGGCGCCTTGATCAGTTTCAACCTGCACATGCAAATTGCGAATCTCTAATGTCGACATGGTTATCTCCTTTATGAGGTTTCTTCGAGGCTTACGCGTGAATCTGGACTCGGACGGTGCCGTCCGCGGTGGTGGTGAGATAGGTCGGGATGGGAGAGGTGGCAGGTGGCCCCGATTGCACGCCGGTGCGCAAATCAAACCGTGCTCCATGGAGGCCGCACTCGATCATGCAGTCTTCGACCTCACCCTCGGACAGCGACCACTGAGCATGGCTGCACGTGTCCGAGACAGCGAAAATACCCTCGTCAGTCTTGACGATTGCCAGAGCAAGTCCATCGATCTCAACTCGCAGTGGATTGTTCAGGGCCAGGTCGCCCTCCGAACAGGCCTCAACCCAACGACCGTCGTCAGTCATGCGAGTAGTCCTTCCACCCGCAAACGGACTGATTCGGCAATCTGCGGCGAAGAGAGCGGGGCGAGTAAGTCTTCGAAGAACCCGCGAACGATAAGGCGCTTGGCTTCATGTGGCTCAATGCCGCGCGACTGCATGTAGAACACCTGCTCATCATCAAGACGACCTGTCGCAGATGCATGGCCCGCGCCGACAATCTCACCAGTTTCGATTTCCAGGTTCGGAACTGAGTCAGCTCGAGCAAAATCCCCCAGCACAAGATTGCGGTTCATCTCGTAGGTATCAGTGCCCAACGCAGCGGCGTGGATGATCACATCGCCAATCCACACTGTGTGTGTCGGTGCGGCTTCAGTACCCGTGAGTACGTTCTTGTAAGTCACCTTGGAGCGACAGTTCGGAACCACATGATCCACCAAACAACGATGCTCGATGTGCTCACCTGGTCCGGCGACGCAAATGCCGTTGAGTTCAGCATCGGCTCCTTGACCCTGGTAATCCACAGTCGGCACGACGCGTACACAGGCGCCGCCCATGGATACGACGTTGGAGCGCAAAACCGCATCGCGATCCATGATGTGATGTGCATATACAGCCGCAACAGCGCCAGGTTGCATGTCTTGCACCAGTGTGATCTTCGCCTGCGATGCCGGTCCCAAATGCGTGAGCACAATTGAACCGAGAACTGAGGGACCTGAGTGCCTCACCGCGATCGTGCTTGAGCTCTCCTGCTCGCACACAATGAGCACTCGAGCAGCACCGGCACCCTGCGCACAGGAGATGTCGACAGTGATTTGCTCCTCGATCACCTCGCCACGAGGGATGGTGATGATGGTGACCTCGGATGCATCGCTCCACACCTGCGCGGATAAGCGATCCGTGGGGATGTAAGAGGTTGATGGGGCGCCGGCAGCAGGCTGCACGTCGACCTGAACTCCATCGGGCGCGGTCACTGTGACAGTCGACAGGTGCGCGTTGCCTTCAAGCAGCGGCTGCAGATGCGCGATCGGCGTAAATCGCCACGTCTCTTGCCGAACTGTCACCTCAGGGAAGTCCTGCGGTGAATACGAGCGCAGGCCGCTGGTGAGTAATGCGGGGACTCCATGCTCGTGCGGTGCGATAGTCGTGGCGGTCATCAGCCGACGGATCCTTCCATCTGCAGGGCAATGAGCCGGTTGAGTTCAAG
>RFTO01000083.1 GCA_009923375.1 Actinomycetota bacterium
CAACAGCGATGCCGTGGTCTGCTCACCTGCTGGAACAAGGTCAGGGCGCACACCGATGGCGAGCAAGGCATCCGTTGTCTCGGTGCCGATGGCGGCGATCTTCATGCCTGCGAATGTGCGGGAGTCCAGGCCGTACTCGTCAAACTTTTCCTTTACAGCGCGCACTGCATGTGGGCTGGTGAAAGCGATCCACTCGTAGCGCCCAGCTTCGATTCCGTGAATCGCGCGTTCCATCTGCTGCGGCGTGCGCGGCGGCTCAACCGAGATGGTCGGCACCTCAACACTGCTTGCACCTAAGCGACGAAGAGTCTCAGCCACCATGCCGATGTCATCGCGGGTGCGCGGCACAAGGATCTTCCATCCAAGTAACGGACGGTTCTCAAACCAGGTCATCGCCTCGCGCTGGGTCACAGTGGTGGAGATGAACACCATGCCTTCCAACCAGGAAGCTGGCGGGCGAACAGTTGCGGCGGCCTCGGCCAGAGTTGTCGTCACCGCCTCGTGCTCGATCGAGGTGCCGTGGTGAATCACCACAACCGCGGTATCCGCAGCGCGACCAGCGTCGACAAGCTCTTTGGCGATCAACGGCAACCGGTTTGTGGAGTTCAAGATCACCAATGCAGTTGCATCGCTGCCGTAGGTCGCCCAATCGGTGACCACCTCGGCGTCCAGAACGGAAACATTGCGGATAGCACCGCCGGTGAGAGTGAAACCGGCGTAAGCCGGCGCTGCCGTCAGCGCGCTAACACCCGGTGCGATTTCGAAGGGTAGGCCGGCCTTGGAAATCGGCGTGACCTCAGCAGCAAGCGAACCGTCGAGCACTGGGTCGCCGGCAAGTAAGCGCACGACACGCTTGCCTAACTTGGATGCGTCTGCCACCAGGCGCGAGCGGGCGGCAGCGGTTAACAGCGCGCCGGCCTCATCGACTGCCGCCTTAACCTCCGCACCTGCTTGGGCGTAGGTCGTCGCGGTGGCAAGAACCTTGGGGTCTGCGATCACCACATCTGCAGAGCGCATCAAATCGACGGCACGCAATGTCAACAGTTCGGGGTCGCCCGGGCCGGCGGCAACGAATGCGACGAGCCCAGGGGCGAGTTTCACGGTCTTGGTGGCCATGCGTTCCTCTCTTGGCCTCGCCTGACTGCGGCGGGCCCGCCTGCGCGGCAGGCGTACGACTGCTTCTTAAGTGCTCGAATGCTTCGGGCGGGGACAATGACTACGAGTGCGATGCGGCCGATGAATCGTTGGAGCCAGGCACCGCTGCGAACAAGGTGAAAGGGTACGCGCTCGCCCGCAAATCGACAAAACGAGTGAAAAACACCGTGTCACGCACGCAAGGCGGCCCGCAGGCGGTCGGGGTTCACGCGGTGATAGTCGTGTCGCTGGCCACCGACGAAGATCACCGGAATCTCGTAGTAATACGCGTCGGCCAGCTCCGGTTGATCCGAGGCGTCCACCTCGACCCAGGTCACCCCTTCGGACTCGCAGACGGCCTTCACTGTCGCCACCGCATCGGCGCACAAGCCGCAGCCTGGTTTGGTCACCACGGTTACTCGCGCATCGCTGTGCGGAATCGGATCGGGCATGTGCACATCTTGCCGCGTAAGATTGCAATGGTGACGACATCTCCTGCCGACTTGCGCCCAGGCGCAGCGTTCTTCGATGTCGATAACACCATCGTCCGCGGGGCCAGTCTCTTCCACATCGGACGAGGCTTTCGCTCACGCGGCTATCTGCGCTTCCGCGACCTCCTCGGTTTCGTCTGGAAGCAGATTAAATACATCTCCTCAGGCCAGGAAAACCTCGCCGATATCAGCTCTGTGCAGGCATCTGCGCTGGCGCTTATCGCCGGGCACTCGGTGGACAAACTGCGTGCAGACGCTGAGGAGATCTTCGATGAGCGCTTAGCCCACAAGCTTTGGGCAGAGGTGTTAGAGCTGGCTCGGCAACATCGGTTGGAAGGTCGCGAGGTATATCTCGTGACGGCGACACCTGTTGAGGTCGCCACCCTCATCGCGCGCCGACTAGGGCTCTCCGGTGCACTCGGCACCCGCAGCGAGTTAATCGATGGGATTTACACGGGCAAACTCGAGGGGCGTCCTCTGCATGGCCCAGAGAAAGCCATCGCTGTGCGAGCGCTGGCCACCGAACAGGGTTTCTCATTGGCTAAGTCGAGCGCCTACAGCGACTCGATCAACGACTTGCCGCTGTTAACGATGGTCGGAAATCCCAATGCGGTCAATCCCGATCGCAAGCTCAAGAAGTTCGCTCAAGCTCACGGCTGGCAGGTGTACGACTTCCGCCGCCGCCGCTCCCCCGCGAGATGGACGATGCCCACTGTCGTTATCGCAGGTGTCACCACAGCCGTGGTGTTGGCGGCTGGGATTTACTGGTTATTCACGTAAGCGGCTGCGAGGTAACCCCGCAGCCGCCCGTGGCACATCTGTCAGCTATCACTGCAAGTAGTCGCGCGACGCATGCGCCGCATGCGACTACTTCTTCTTATTACGTCGCTGAATACGAGTCTTCTTCAGAAGTTTGCGGTGCTTCTTCTTCGCCATCCGCTTGCGGCGCTTCTTGATCACGGAGCCCATGGCGACCCTCTTCTTTCAAACTCAGTTAGCTCGTTATGAGGCGTCTGCCTCGTGTGGTGCGGTGATACGAGTAGTTCCGGGGCGCCGATGCTGGCATGTTCCGTCGGGCTCATGCTCAAGGTGCAGAGCCACGGTCACACTGGCGACAGTCGCGGATGCGCAGCCTAGCGGGACACCTGCGGCACCCCTGCAAGCAGGCAGGCAGGCGCGCGATCAGCCCTTAGACGCAAGCGAGCGGATGAACAACGCGAGATTCGCCGGCTTCTCGGCCATTCTGCGCATCATGTAGCCGTACCAATCCGAGCCGTAAGGCACATAAACCCTCACGCGGTGCCCATCAGCGGCCAAACGGCGCTGCTCTGCTGGGCGCACTCCCAGCAGCATCTGGAACTCATAGGTGTCCGAAGCCCGGTGCTCGCGGGCAATAAGTGAGCTGGCGATGTCGACGATGCGCGGGTCGTGAGTGGCGATCAAGGCCGTGGCCGGTGATGCCAGCAGTGCCCGAAGGCAGCGCACGTAACTCTTATCGATGTCACTGCGCGAGGTGAAGGCAACCTCATCGGGCTCCTTGTAGGCACCTTTGCACAAACGGATGCGCGAGCCCGAATATCCCAGAGACGCCACATCCGATTCAGTCCGGCGCAAGTAAGCCTGCAGCACCGCGGCAACAGAGGGGAATTGCACCCGCAGCTGGTTGACGATGTCGAGAGTGGCGTCCGTGGTCGTGTGGTCTTCCATGTCGAAAGTGACAGTGGTGCCCACAGCTGCTGCTCGCTCACAGATCGTGCGGGCATTTTCTAATGCGATCTGCTGACCATGCCCGGGCAGCGATTGACCAACTGCCGACAACTTCACCGACACCTCGACGCTGTCCGTGAGACCTTCGGCTGCAAGAGCGTCAAGTAAGTCGAGGTAGTCGCGCACGGTGTTGGCGGCATCTTGCTCTTCAAGCACATCCTCACCAAGGCGGTCGACTGTGGCAAGCAGACCATCGGCGGCAAGCGCACGGGTGCATTCGATGACATCGGCGATCGTCTCGCCGGCGATATAACGCTTCACCACATCCCGGGTGATAGGTGCGCCGACAAGCGCATCACGGAGATTCGGATTGCGACTGGCAGCGAGAATCAGGCTGCGCACAGGCGAGTTCGGCACCCTCCGAGCGTAGCGCCATCCGGCCTACGTACACCCTGTGAGTTACTCGGGTATCGAACCGCCTATGCACGGCGATTCAATGGCGTACGCTGCCCGACATGGCTGAAGTCCCCCTCGATTACGCGAGGCAGTGGGTGGAGTTCCCGGACCCAGCCAATCCGGTTAATCAGTTCTTCCGTTGCGATCTCACGTGGCTCACTTCGCGGTGGTCGTGTATTTACGGCAGCGGCTGCAAGGGAATCATTAAGGAAGCCCCCGATGCGGGTTGCTGTTCACTAGGAGCGCACTTCAGCGACAAAGAAGACCGCAAGCGAGTGACGTCTTATGTCCAGATGCTCAGTCCCGAGGAATGGGAGCACGCTGATGCTGGCAGCGGCGGCAAGTGGCTAGAGAAGGAAGATGGCGTGTGGAAGACCCGCGTCACCGACGGCGCGTGCATCTTCTCCAACTCTGCTGAATTCGCCGGCGGCATGGGCTGTGCCTTTCACAAGCTCGCCGATCGATTAGGCGTACACCCATTGAAATTAAAGCCCGATGTGTGCTGGCAGCTGCCGATCCGCCGTGGCTACGAAATGACCACTCGCGATGATGGAACGAAGGTCCTTTACGTCACCATCGGCGAATTCACCCGACGCAACTGGGGCGCCGGCGGGCACAGCCTGGATTGGTATTGCACCGGTAACCCCGACGCACACCATGCGGCAGATCCTGTCTACGTAACATCGCAAGCTGAGTTGATTGAGCTCATGGGTGAGCAGGCGTACGAAGTGTTGGTGGAGCATTGCCGCGTCCGCGACGGGTTACTGCTGGAGGCGGCGCAACGCGCACATGCTGCGGCGCAGGCGGCAGGCAAGGGTCCTCGCGCTGAGCGCACCGTCGTCCAGCTGGAGCTCAACGCATTCGCGCCCCACCCAGCCGATCACTATTAAGCGCACTCGCCTTGTCAGGCGTTACGCCTAGAGTCTGCGGCTATGGCCAAACCCACTCGTAGCGCCGCGGCACATATGTTCACGTGCAGTGAGTGCGGCTGGCAGACCACAAAATGGGTCGGCCGCTGCGGTGAGTGCCAAGCATGGGGAACTGTGGCCGAGCGCGGTGGGGCGAGTGCCCCCGCAATCTCCGCCTCCACTGTCACCACGCCAGCGCTGCCAATCGCGAGCACACAGCTTGTTGCAGCGCAGGCATCACCCACGGGAATCGACGAGCTTGATCGGGTGCTCGGAGGTGGACTCGTCCCCGGCGCACTTGTGTTGATGGCGGGTGAGCCTGGCATCGGCAAGTCCACACTGCTGCTGTCCACCCTCGCGGGGTGCGCATCACGTGGTAAGCGGGCGCTTTACATCACGGGTGAAGAATCCACAGCCCAGGTCCGCTCCCGTGCAGACCGTATCGGCGCATTACACGATGAGCTGTTCCTGGCCGCCGAGACTGATTTATCAGCGGTGCTCGCGCACATCGATCAGGTGAAACCTGATGTCATCGTCATCGATTCTGTTCAGACGATGAACCACCCACTCGTGGAAGGCACAGCCGGCGGCGTCTCTCAGATCCGCGAGGTGACCGGCGCGCTTATGCGCATTGCCAAGGACCGCGATCTGGCGTGCATCGTGGTCGGCCACGTCACCAAGGAAGGCTCCATCGCCGGACCGCGTTCACTTGAACATCTGGTCGATGTTGTGCTGTACATCGAAGGCGATCGCCACACCCGCCTTCGCCTCTTGCGCTGTGTCAAGAACCGTTTCGGCAATGCCGATGAGATCGGCTGCTTCGAACTCGGTGATTCCGGTATGTGGTCGGTGGCAGATCCATCCGGTTTGTTCGTCACCCGCCGCAGCGAGTCCGTGCCCGGCACATGCATCACCGTCACTCTTGAAGGCAGCCGGCCGCTGGTGGCAGAGGTACAGGCACTTGTGGGCGCGTCCACTAGCCCCGTGCCGCGGCGGGCAACGCAAGGATTGGATTCATCCCGCGTGGCGATGA
>RFTO01000084.1 GCA_009923375.1 Actinomycetota bacterium
ACATGTCTAAGCATTATCGGGGACTGCTTACCCGGATGCTTGTGACTCAAAGCCGAGCACCCAAGTCACCGCAGGAGCTTTTGGAGGTTGCCGCAACCGTGTTTGACTGCGAACTCACACCATCTAAAAATCAAGACCCTTGGTTTCTTGACCTCATCATCAACAGTTCGTGACATCACCTCATTCCACTCGTCTGCACGCGAACACCGCTTATAGCCATCCCTAGGCAACAAGCCGATCAGATGTCGGTGCAGCTGGCTCGAAGGTCTCATGAGAGCAACATCCGTTGCTGCTGGCAAACGCGCCGTTGCACTGATTGGTCACCCATGTGACACGCTTGCACCATGGCTCAGACACTCAAGGAACAACTGCGCGAAGACCTCACCGCTGCGATGAAGGCCCGTGATTCGCTGAGGGCGAGCACCCTGAGGATGGCTTTGACCGCCATCACCAATGAGGAGGTTGCCGGCAAGGAAGCCCGCGAGTTAGCCGACGCCGATGTGGTCGCAGTGCTTGGCAAAGAGGCTAAGAAGCGTCGTGAGTCCGTCACCGCCTACACCGAAGCCGGCCGGGTGGATCTAGCTGACCGAGAGGCGGCTGAAGGCGCGATCTTGGCAGAGTACCTGCCCGCACCACTCACCAACGAAGAGCTTGCGGCGATCGTGCTGGACGCAGTCGCTGCCGCAGCAGCAGACGGCAAGACCGGCCCGGCTGCTATGGGCGCTGTGATGAAGGCAGTTCAGGAGAAGGTTGCTGGACGTGCTGCTGGAGATGCCGTTGCAGCGCTAGTCCGATCCAGCCTCAGCTAGCACCTTAGAGGCTCTGGACATTACAAACCTTGGAGCACAAACCCTGAGACGTACATCGGTTGTGTCAGTCGCGAGAGCCGTAGGCGTTCGGGCCGTTGGTGCCGTCGGATGCCAATTTAATGAGGATAAGGATTGTGCCAACCAAAGGAATCAAACCAAAGAATAGGTACGCACCGCTTGTCCCTGTGTCGTGAAGACGACGCACAGCAACTGCTAGGGATGGGATAAACAGCCCCAAGCCAACGATGCTAAGGAATCCCAAGGCGAGTGGGTATGTTGCTGCCGGCATGCCGTTTCCAGTGTCGATAGTGAAAATGGAGTAATTAACCACCAGCTGGGGTGGGAAAGTTACAAGTAATGTGAAAAGCCAGAAGAACCAGTATTCGCTGCGGCGGGCGCGTCCCTTGAAATCGGCGTACTTTTTTAAAGACGTGGCGATGGCTTCGCCGAAGGTGTATGACCCGTGCTGCGTGCTTGCGAAGGGTGCCTGCCCTGGTGGTGGCGGAACCTGCGAGAAGTCGGGGCCGGGTGGCGGGGGCATGGTCATGGAGAACCTCCTACATGGACAGCATCGTCAAAGACACGCTTAGGCGAAAGATTAGGCACAGAAGTGACTAAACCACGTTATCTGCGCACTGAAATGTGTGGATTTCTCCCGTGAACCACATCGTGCAGGCGTGCAAGCGCACAACACCAAAGTGTGGCGGCAATCCCGATCTTTGCGTGCGTTGGCGGCAATAGACTCGTGCAAGCCCAGAAGCGCACCACCGAACTATTAGTGAGCAGCAGATATGACGCAATCCCCTGCCCGACGGCTTGTCGTCTCCTATTGTTTCCCGCCCTACGCGGACACCTCGGCGATCGTGGTCGCCAAGCGCCTGCGCGACTGGGCGGAACCCGTGGATGTCGTCTGCTGCGACCTGTCCACGATGCGCAGCATTGATCCCACCTTGACCGAAATTGCTGGCCCGTGGGTACGACGATTTCATGCAGTGCCGACTCGTCCGAGCTTTGAAAATTGGCAGCGGATGGTCGAGTTCACCCAATCTGGTTTGGCCACTGTCATGCGTTGGCAGCAGGAGCAAGGTGAGTACGAGCAGATGTACAGTCGCGCGCAATTCGCGGCCTCACATGTGCTCGCCGCCAGCATCAAGGCGCTGCAGCCGGGTGTCCGTTGGACAGCCGAGTTCTCCGACCCCCTCACCCGCGATGCTCAGGGAACCATCCGAACAGCGCCCGTCACCGATGATGCTGTCATCGACACCCTCCGCGATGAAATCACCACTCGCGGTTACACGCCACCGGCGGACCTGAATATGTACGCGTGGGTGGAGACTGCGGTGTACGCGATGGCCGACGAAATCATCTTCACCAACGCTAACCAGCGGGCTTACATGATGAGTGTCTGCGAGGACGCACATCTGCGCGATGCTGTGCTGGCAAAGTCCACCATCAGCCCCCACCCGACCCCGGCGGCGGAGTTCTACGACCTTGTGCCGGGCACATTCGATTACGAACCGGGAATCGTGAATATGGGGTATTTCGGGAACTTCTACGCCAACCGCGGCTTAGGCATGTTCTTGGATGCGTTGTCGGGCATCGAGGAGAGGTTCCGTCGACGTTTGATGCTGCATGTTTTCACTGCGGATGCCAAGAACCTCATGGAGCTTGCCGAGCAGCGAGGTGTGGCGGAACACGTGCGAGTGCAAAAGCAGCTGCCTTTCCTGGAGTTCCTCAATGCCGCTAAGCAGATGGATGTGCTCATCGTCAATGACGCTGAGTTCACCGCGGGCGCCGACAACCCGTTCCTGCCGAGCAAATGGAGTGATTACAAAGGCAGCGGGACTGCGGTGTGGGGAATCCTGGACAAGAACAGCCCACTGACTAAAGAGACCCTTGCTTACAAGACTGGCCTTGACTCGCAATCAGCCACCGAGCAGGCGCTCTGCTCCATCGCTGCGTTGGAACCTAAGACCACTCGCGCATACGCATCCTCGACGACCTCGCGGCCGTAACGCTGACTGACAGCCATCAACGTTCCCGCGCTCTCATCTTCAAAGGCGGCGTCGGCTGCGCGGATCTTCTTCACTGCGTCATCCACGGAATCCACGAACCATTCGCTCGGCAAGCTGTCAGCAATCTCCCCGCGAGCCCCGTACATCGGCCAGCTGCGCACCACCGGGATAGCGCCGCTGGCCGCCATTTCCAGTAGGCCGACGGGGAACGACTCGCGCAGGCTAGTGCTCAACCCGTACCCAACGCTTTGGAACGCCGCAGGCAGGCTTTCGACGTAACCCATGTATTCAATCGCTTCCCGCACGTCATCCTGTCCGGCGCGGTGGCGGAACTCACGAGCGTATTCAGACTCATCTGCGCGCTTAGCCGGGAAGTCGTTGCCGAACAGTTGAAGGCGCCAGTTCGGGTCGTGCTCTCGAAGTCGAGAGAGCACCTCTAGTGCAAATACCGCGTCCTTTACTTTCTGCCCCCAACCCACCAATCCCAGAGTTCGCCGAGCAGCCGGCAGTTTGGGCAGGGAGAACCTCTGAGTGTCGATGACATTGGGGATGACATGCATCCGCACATCGCGAAGCCGCTCGCCCAAAACATCTTGCACCAAGGATTTCAGGTGATGGGAGACGAAAATGATGACGTCGACCCGCGCCCAATCTACGAGGTGAAGCCAGGTGGAGATCGCATCAGCACCATGCATGCGGATAACTAATCGCGTCTTTGCAGGTGCAACCACGCTCGCCATCACCGCTGCCTTGTCAGCCCAATCACAGAACAACACATCGGCGCGCTGGATCTGGACCATCAAGCTGGGATCCCAGTCCGCGCGATCGCCCAGCGCAGCGCGCAGTCGCCGGCGCAGGGTATGGACATCGACATCGAGATATTTCTGCTCGCGATAAACCCCGGTGTTCTTCAGTTGCACCACCTCGGCCCTGCGGGCCAACACCTCAATCACAGGTGCGGTGAACCGTGGATAGGGACCGCGGGCGACCACCACACGCGTGCCTTCGCCTGTCGATGGGATGCCTTGCGGGTGCTCAGTCGTCACCGGGGATGCCAGCATTTGCCATAATCGAGATGTGCGCAGTAGCGCCAAGTGAGCCGTTGGGTTCTTGAACAGCGGCGATTCCTCGCTGGCTGTGTTCACCGAGGCGGCAAAAACGATCTGGCACACCGCTTCCATGAGCCAAAGCGCCCGGGCGTAGTCGAATGCAGCCTGGCTTTCATCTGCAAGCTGTAGCGCCCGACTTATCAAGCCAGACGATGGATCCTCAGCGTTCTCATTCGCCCTGACCTGGAGTGCGCGCTGCCAGATGTCGATCAGAAGGGCATTGGGGTTAGCTGAGTACATCGCTGCTGCGGCATCGACCATGACGCGCGATTCATGGTGTTTGGCACCTTGCAAGAACTTCGCGAGCACCGCGACGAATGCATCCAGATCCAACGGTTCGAGAACTCCACGATCAGCCAGCTCGCGTGTGGCCTTGGGGATCGCCGGCATCAGCGCATCCGCATCCCCTGGGTGCAGACTTGCTGCAAGAAGCAGGTATCTGCGCGGCTCGCATTTGGTGATGTCCTCAATGTCACGCCTACTGAGGCTTTGCATCGCCTTCATGACTTCGAAACCGCCCGCGTCCAACGCGAGTCGAACGAACGCATGGCGAGCAACCCATGCCACATGGCTGTCGTGGCGCATAACATCGCGTGCTAGAAGCGTGCGTCGGTGATCATCGCGAGCCAGCTTCTGCCTCAGCCCGCGCACTCGCCGCATCACACGTGAAACTTTTCGCTTCAAACCACTTCCACGGACGACACCCACATGGTTCATTCGCCGGTAGTCAACGTCCGGGTTCAAATCCTCAGGGTTGAGATGCCCGTGGACATAGAGCACCTGAACTTTGGCACCGAGCTGGACGAGCCCGTCAACAATCCAAGCCGAAGCCTTGTATTTATGCACGCTTGTCATCACAAGCACGACGGGTCTTTGATGCAGTCGGTATAGCGTCCACTGCGATGGTCCTTGAAATGACCAACGGCCGAGCAGCCCCTCGACTGTGAATTCGGGATTGTTCAACGACGAGAGCTCTTCTGCATATGCGGCAACGAGTCCCTGCTCTCCCCGCAAAGTTTCTGAGGCAACGGTCTTCAGTCGTTGTTGGAGAAGCTGGGCGAATACCGGAGCGTCATCAGGGTGACCAAAGCCGTCGGTCAACGCCTTCACTGCCGAGATTACTTCCGCGATCGCCGTTTCTTTAGTCGAGTCCGCATTCGAGTGACTCAGGTCGCTAGAACCCGGCGAAGCGTCAGGGACCAAAGTCGGACCACGCTGATGCGTGCGCGTGTAGGTCTCTGCAACCAAACCAGGAGTTGCATCGAGGATTACGCCGGCGCGAACGTAGCCAGCGAGGCACTCCGCTAGGAACACCGCATCTGCCCACGGGCCGACGCCGCTGCGCATCTGCACGCCAGTCAGCCACTCGCATGGCAAAGTCAAACCAGCCAGCGACAGCAGCGACGGCACCACTTTGTCCAAGGTGTAGGTCAGCTCGGTGTGCTTGGGGGCCTTGGGGTCAACCCACCCCGCTGCGACGGACAACTCGGCGCGGCATGCCAAGGTGATGGTGTAACGACTCGCACGTTGCAGAACTCGCGACATGAATTGCGAGCCGATCTCATCACGCACATCCACGAACGACACGAAGTCCGTCTCAAGGCCGGCAAGTGCGCCATTCACCTCACCGGCGCCCCCGAGCGCCCAACGAATCTCGAAATCTTCTCGAAGGTCGGCTTGTCCGGCGAGTGCGGCGGCCGTCGCCTGCATGTCAGCGCCCG
>RFTO01000085.1 GCA_009923375.1 Actinomycetota bacterium
AATGCTCTGCGTATCCAACGAGTGGGAGTGACGCCCCGATGTGAGCAGTTAGTGGAGTTGCGTCGTCAACATTTGCCAGAGATTCAAGCGTGATTGAACCAGCGATTTCACCTGCGGCGGCCGGCGGCTCGTGTGTCAGCACAACTGCAACGTCATGTCCCGAAGCTACGAGAACCTCACGTGCGTTGCCGACAGTCATGTCGCGCAGCACCCACGGAAACGAGCTTCGTCCCCGAACTTGATTGTTCAATTGCTCCTGCACACTATCGGCGCTGCCCAAACTAAGCCCGACGGTGTCGATGATGAATCCGCGTTGCGCCATCCACTCATCGTTGAAGATCTTGGTGAGGTAACCGCGGCCGCTGTCGGGCAGAAGGACGACGAAGACATCATCTGGCCCCGCGTCGCGAGCAGCTCGCAATGCGGCGACAACCGCCATTCCACATGAGCCGCCGACCAGCAGCCCCTCTTCCTTGGCCAGTCTGCGGGTCATGGCAAACGATTCGGCGTCGGTCACCTCGATCACACGATCGACGAGATCTGCGTCGTAATTGCCGGGCCAGAAATCCTCACCCACACCCTCAACGAAATACGGCCGACCTGTTCCGCCTGAGAAGACCGAACCCTCAGGATCGGCGACGACAAGCGACACCGCGCCATTGGACACTTCCTTGAGATAACGAATCGTGCCTGACGTGGTGCCACCTGTGCCCGCACCGGCGACGAAGTGAGTGATCGCACCCTCTGTCTGCCGCCAAATCTCCGGGCCCGTGGTGCGGTAGTGCGCAAGCGGGTTGTTCACGTTGAAATATTGATTCGGCTTCCAGGCGCCGGGAATCTCGGCTGCGAGTCGATCGCTGACGGAGTAATACGACCGCGGATCCTCGGGAGCAACCGACGTCGGTGTGACGACCACCCGAGCGCCATAGGCCCGCAGTACATCGATTTTGTCCTGGCTCACTTTGTCTGGGCACACGAACACACATGAGTAACCGCGTTCCTGCGCAACCAGCGCCAGCCCCACTCCTGTGTTGCCGCTGGTGGGTTCCACGATTGTGCCGCCGGGCTTAAGCAGGCCTTCGCGCTCCGCGGCGTCAACCATGGAAACTGCGATGCGGTCTTTGGCTGAACCACCAGGGTTGAAGTACTCCACTTTGACCAAAACAGTCGCGGCTATCCCTTCTGTCACTTTGCGCAAGCGCACCAAGGGGGTGTTGCCGATGAGATCAAGCATGCTCTCCGCGTATTCCACCCGAGCAGGCTAGTCGCAGCCGGCTTACAACTCCATCCGCAACGTCAGGAGTGCGTCAGTGGCTGCTGTACACATGGCTGCGGCCGGTTCATCGGCTGACAAATCGCGAGTGGAAAGCGCATTCAAGAACTCCCGGCCGACTGCAGCAAGCTGATCACCCACCGCGGCCTCGCCGGCCCATTGCACATCGTCATCAGCAGGAGCCGCATCATCGGTGTCGCGCAACACTGAGTCGAAGTCAGCAATCATCTGCGCAACCGCCAAAGCTGAGTGAGCGCGACTGCGCTCACCCTTGACACTAGAGCCCGCCAGCGCCTTCAATGGCATCGCGCGCAGATGGTCAGCGGTCCGCGTCAAGCTTTCGCTGAACGCAATCAGATCAGCGTCGGTCATTGAGGATGGCGAGTAAGCGCAGCAACTCGAGATACAACCACACCAGCGTGACGAGCAAGCCGAAGGCACCACGCCAGGCTTCGCTGCGCGGAGCGCCATAGTTGACAGCCTGAGCGATTGCCTCGAAGTCCATCACCAAAGAGAAAGCAGCCAACGCAACACCTGCAACACACAGCAACAAGCCCAGCTGCCCAACTCCGTAGAAGCCCCAACCGCCGCCGACATTGAAGAACGATGCAACGAACGATGCGAGTGCGATTGCGCCGTACGACACCATCGCGATGGTGAAGATGCGGGCGAACTTGCCAGTCACCTTGATGATTTTGCTGGTGTAGAGGAAGAGCATCACGCCGAAAGTCACCAAGGTACCCATCACAGCCTGGCTGACGATGTGCGAGCCCTGAGTGTGGGCGTAAATGCGGGACACGCCACCCAGAACTACTCCCTCGAATACCGCGTAAGTGATTGCCAGAGCCGGGCGGACTGCCTTGGAGAAGGTGTTGACCATCGCTAGGGCAAACGCCACGAGAGCCGACACCCCGATTAGGCCCATCGCCGCGCCGGCGGTCATGCTCGAGAGGCTGAACCAGCCGACGGCCGCGCCGCCAAGCAGGATTGCGAAAAGCACGACGGCCTTCTCAACCACATCGTTGATGGTCATCCGATCGTTCAGCCCACCGCGCGCTGGTGCATCGAATGTCTGTTGCAGGTTGTCGGTTAGGTACTCCCCGCGACCGGCCGCAGCGGCCATGCGTCCGATGATCGGGTTGTTCGTTGCCACAACTGCCTCCTTGTGCGCTGAGCGCTACCAGTGCCTCACGGTTGGCTCATTATCACCTGCATTAAACAAGATGTCGCGCTGAGGTCGACCGTGCATCACCTGAAATCGCTTACATAGCGGAGATATCCGGGCTTGTTGCGACCGGTGACGCGAGTACCCCCAGAGGGATTCGAACCCTCACTTGTGCGAGTTTAAGTCGCATGCCTCTGACCTGTTGGGCTATGGGGGCGTGAGCTAGGAACGGCAGTCTGCCATGTGGCAGCCGGCAACGGCACTCAGCCTGTGTGGTCGGCGGCTAATCGCCAGGCGATTGCATCCAGAATGTCGTGCTCGCTGACAACGAGCTGATCAACGCCGAGCAGGTCCATGATCCGCTTGAGGATTAAAGCGCCGCCACCGATGACATCCACTCGCCCGGGTTCAACGCCAGGCAGGGCCAGCCGCTCCTGGCGAGTCATCTCCAGCAGCCGCTGGGACACCTCATCCACCTGAGCGTGGGAGATGGTCGCTCCATCGATGTCAGCTGAGTCGTAAACCTTCAACTCAAGGGCAATAGCGGCGACGGTGGTCACTGTGCCGGCCACGCCAACCACAGTGTTCGCGCGTTGAGCAGGAACGTCGGCGAGGGCATCGATGATGGCTGCGTCGATGTCTTTTGTGGCTGCTGAGCATTCCCAGCCCAGCGGCGGATCGCTTTGCAGGTGACGCTCTGTCATCCGCACGCAGCCGATATCGACGCTGCGTGCATACTCAACTTCGCTGTCACCGAGAACGAACTCAGTGGAGCCACCGCCGATGTCGATCACCAGGAAAGGTGCAACGTGTTGGCTGCGCACATTCGTCACAGCGCCCGTGAATGAGAGTTCTGCCTCCTCGCGGCCATCGATCACATCGATGCCCACGCCAAGACGCTCGAATACCCCTTGCTCAAACTCATCTCGATTGGACACATCGCGCGTGGCCGATGTTGCAACAAACCGAGTAGCAGTCACCTCATGCTCATCGATGATGTTCGCGTACTCATCAATAGCCGCGAAAGTGCGCTCAAGTGCAGCCGAGGTGAACTCCCGATTGAGATCAACTCCTTCCCCGAGGCGCACCAAACGCAGCTGCCGGGTTACCTCCACCGGCTCGGCGTGGTCGGGCAACTTTTCGACAATCAGCAATCGGATTGAGTTAGTGCCGCAGTCAATTGCGGCATAACGCGGGCCGCGTTGCTCGGGGATGTCGGTGACCACGTCATCGTCGGAGGCTGTCATCCCTCCTCCTCATCGTGCACATTGACGCATCGCCCGACGCCGCCCCAGCACTCGGTAGTGCCGAGCAAGTCCGTCAGCAGTTGCAAGGCCTCATCACCGAGTGGGTTCACTCCCGGTCCCGCGGCAAGAGCGTGTCCGACGAGAACATGCAGGCACTTCACGCGATCAGGCATACCGCCCGCACTGATTCCGTCGATTTCCTCAACTTGCCCGACGGCTTCCTGCTCGCCAATCACATGTCGCTCTCGCAAGTAACTCTCATGTGCACCGAGGTAATCCGCAGCGAGCTGAGCATTGTCTGCCAGAGCATCCGTCATCTGCTTCATGATGCCTTGGGATTCCAGCGTGCTGACAGCGGCCGTGGCACGCGGGCAGGTGAGGTAATACAACGTGGGAAACGGCGTGCCGTCGGGAAGCCTGGGCAGCGTTGTCACAACATCGGGCAGCCCACAGTCGCAGCGGTGGGCGACGCCGGCCACACCGCGCACAGTCCGACCCAGGTGCGCAGACACAGCAGCTTGGTCCTCAGGACTGAACGGGCTCATGTGACAACGCTACCGAGAGCTGTTGCCCAAGGTGCAGTCAAGTCAGGGATCTCTGTGTAGGACGGTGTGTTCGCTTACATACCTGCAGCCGGCCGCACTGCGATGCACGTGGCTCACCTGTGAAGCAAAGAGCAGCAAGCAAAGAGCAGTTAAGCCAGTGGCACTTAAACAAGTGGCTTTTATGACTTAGGCAGTTGCCCGTCGGCCTTCACCTGGTTAACCAAGGTGGTCCACCACGGCTGGCCCACACTCGTGTTCACGCTGGTGACCAACGGAGCATCCGGGGCCGCAACTTCCTTGCCTCCAACGATGATGAAGCTACGCTCCCCCGGCTTGACCATATGCAGCCGAGTCCGAGCCAATGCCTCCACGTAAGCAGGATCGCGCATCCGTGCGGCCTGTTGTTTGAGGTCGGAAACAGCGGCCTCACGAGCAGCCACTTCAGCGCGCAATGTCACCAGCTGCGAGCGTTGAGCGAACCACGCTTGCACCGGTCCAGCGGCCTGCTGCACGAAGATGATGGCAAGCAGGCTGAACAGCAATCTCCGGACGCCGACGCTTGCAAGCAACCCCGACATACGAGTCTGCGCGGAAGAATCCGCGTTCTTCTCGGATGTGCTCATGTCTCTTAGTGTGCCAGCGCAAGCAAGCCGACTGCGACTCGCAACGCTGGCTTACTTCGCAGTGAAGCGCGGGAAGGCGCCAGCTCCTGCGTAGACAGCTGCGTCTTCAAGCAACTCCTCGATACGCAGCAGCTGGTTGTACTTCGCCACACGCTCACCGCGAGCAGGTGCACCGGTCTTGATCTGCCCGCAATTCGTGGCGACAGCAAGGTCGGCGATCATCGTGTCTTCGGTCTCGCCAGAGCGGTGGCTCATCATGCAGCGGTAACCGCTGCGCTGGGCCAAGCTCACGGCGTCCAGGGTCTCCGTCAGCGAGCCAATCTGGTTCACCTTCACGAGCAACGCATTCGCTGTGGCGCTCTCAATTCCGCGGGACAAGCGGGTCGGGTTCGTCACGAAAAGATCATCGCCAACCAGCTGCACGGCAGAGCCCATGCGGTCGGTCATCGCCTTCCAGCCATCCCAATCGTCCTCATCCAGCGGGTCCTCGATCGACACCATCGGGTAAGACGCAGCCAACTCGGCGTAATAATCGATCATCTCAGCGCTGGTGCGCGCTTTGCCCTCGAAGGAGTAGGCGCCATCTGAATAGAACTCGGTTGCGGCGACATCGAGCGCCAGTGCGACGTCAGTGCCGAGCTTGTAGCCGGCCTTCTCAACTGCGACGGCAATGAGATCGAGGGCCGCGCGGTTACTCGACACATTCGGCGCGAATCCGCCTTCGTCGC
>RFTO01000086.1 GCA_009923375.1 Actinomycetota bacterium
GTGCCACGCAAGGTGAGGGTTTCACCCGCGCGCTTCACTGTGACGGCAATCGGTGCACTGCGTAAATCTTCGAGCGCCGTGGTCATCTGATCCCAGTTTGGGTAAGCGACACCGTTGATCGCAATGATTCTGTCCCCGGCACGCAATCCCATCAATGTTGCGGGAGTTGGCTTAGTTCCAATACATGCTGTGCCATCAGTTCCTGATGCAGCACCTTGCGGATTCGCTTGGGTTGGTACGCATGCGACCACTTCGCGGACGGCGGTGGAAAATTGCGGGAAGCCGATGCCGTAACTCGCGAGGGATAGGAACAACACAGCGAGCACCAGGTTGACCGTGGGGCCGCCAGCCATGACAACGATTTTCTGCCAGGTCTTCAAACGCCAGAACACGCGGTGCTCGTCGGCGGGGTCCACTTCAGCCAGGGTGGAGGCTCGCGCGTCCTCGATGATTCGTCGCATCCGACCCGATTGTTTGGCTTCGGTGGAGCGCGGCGGGAACATGCCAATCATCCGGATGTAACCACCTAGTGGGATGGCTTTGATGCCGTATTCGGTGTCGCCCTTTTTGCGGCTGAAGATGCTGGGCCCGAAGCCGACCATGAACTGAGTGACCTTCACGCCAAACCGTTTGGCCGGCAGCATGTGGCCGACTTCGTGCAAGGCGATGGACAGGCCAATGCCGAGCACGACAATCATGATCCCGACGAAACTCACTCAACCACCCTCATTCACTTCTGCGCATCAGTGTGGTGCGCAGATTAGACACTCTCACACATGCAACTGACAACGATTATGCACGCGAAAGGGCTCATGCGCCCGCAATAGCGGAGGTCACATAACCCCGCGCCCATGCATCTGCCTCCAGCACAGCCTGCAGCGTCACATGGTCGTCTGAAATTCCGCTGTGAGCCGCCAATGCCGCTTCAATTGCTGGCACGATGTCGGTGAACTTCAGCGAACCGCCGGCAAATGCTGCAACTGCCGCCTCGTTCGCAGCGTTAAAGACTGCTGGGTGTGTGCCGCCAGCTGTGCCGGCGGCACGAGCCAAGGACACGGCTGGGAATCGCGCATCGTCCAAGGGGAAGAACTCCCAGGTGTGTGTAGTGGTCCAATCGATCCGGGGTGAGACATCAACGAGGCGTCGTGGCCAGGCCAGACCGAGCGCGATCGGCAGGTGCATATCCGGTGGGCTTGCTTGCGCAATGGTGGCGCCATCGACGAACTCGACCATGCTGTGGATGAGTTGCTGTGGGTGGATCACCACATCGATGCAATCGTAGGAGATTCCGAAAAGCAGGTGTGCCTCGATTAACTCCAAACCCTTGTTCACCATCGTTGCTGAGTTGATGGTGACTAGCGGCCCCATCTCCCAGTTGGGGTGCTTCAGCGCTTTCTCCACGGTGACGTTTGCCAGTTGCTCGGGGGTGAATTTGCGAAAGGCGCCACCGGACGCTGTGAGCACCAATCGCGATATCTCTTCAGGCTTGCCGGCAGCCAAGCACTGAGCCAGCGCCGAATGTTCGGAGTCCACTGGCACCACCTGCCCGGGAGCGGCCATCGCCATCAGCAGCGGTCCCCCGACCACCAGGGATTCCTTATTCGCCAGCGCGAGAGTGCGGCCAGCTCGGACCGCCGCGAGGCTCGGGCGCAGTCCGATGGCACCGGCTAGCGCGTTCAACACCACATCACAATCGATCGCCGCCGCCTCAGTTGCCGCATCGGCTCCGATTAACACCTCAACAGTTGCACCGGCGAGGAGTTCCCGAATGCGGGCACCGCCTTGCTCATCTGAGACTGCCACCACCCGCGGTGAGAACTCGGAGATTTGCGACATCAGCGCGTCGATGGAGCGATCGCTGACGCCAGTGGCACTTAACGCCACCACCTCAAACTGTCCTGCGTGCGCGCGGATGATCTCTAATGCCTGACTGCCGATGCTGCCCGTGCTACCCAAAATGCAGACTCGCCGGGGCCAGGTGCCTGAATCAGCATCACCCAACAGCGGCGCGAGCGGCGTGTGTGAGCGATTTGGCTTCGGGTGAGACACGGGCACAGTCTTACAGCAGCGTTACTCTTACAGCATGACCGAGACCACAACGTTCACACCGACTGCCGGCGGGCCAGGCCTGCCCCAGGTGCGTCGCATCGTCACCGAGCTGCCCGGACCGAAATCTGCGGCCTTGATGGCACGCCGCGACGCGGCTGTTGCCAATGCGCTCTCCCCCGGTCTGCCCGCGTACATCGAGTACGCCGGCGGCGGAGTGCTGGTGGACGTGGATGGCAACTCCTTCATCGACATGGCCTCGGGTATCGCCGTGACAACCGTCGGCAACGCCGACCCTAGAGTGGTGGCCGCAGTGCAGAAGCAGGCAGCTGCCTTCACACACACTTGTTTCATGATCGCGCCATACGAGGGTTATGTGCAGGTGTGCGAGGCGCTGAACCGCCTCACTCCCGGCGATCACGCGAAGAAATCGATTTTGTTGAACTCCGGCGCCGAGGCAGTGGAGAACGCGGTGAAGATTGCCCGCGTTTACACCAAGCGCCAGGCGATTGTTGTGTTCGAGCATGCGTATCACGGACGTACGAACCTGACGATGGCTTTGACGGCCAAGAACATGCCGTACAAAGAGGGCTTCGGTCCGTTCGCCGGCGAGATCCACCGGATGCCAATGTCTTACCCGTTCCGCAATTCAGAAAGCGGACCGGAGATGGCAGACATCGCCACCACCCGAATCGACAAGGAAATCGGCGGGCACAACGTGGCCGCGATCATCATTGAGCCCATCATGGGCGAGGGCGGCTTCATCGTGCCGGCACCGGGCTTCCTCAAGGCGTTGCGCGATTACTGCACTGCCAACGGCATCTTGCTCGTGGCAGATGAGATTCAGACTGGATTTGGTCGCACTGGCGCATGGTTCGCCTGCGAGCATGAAGGTGTGGTGCCTGACTTGATCACCACCGCCAAGGGCATCGCCGATGGCATGCCTCTGTCAGCGGTCACCGGCCGCGCCGAGGTGATGGATTCAGTGCACAAGAGCGGCCTCGGCGGCACCTACAGCGGAAACCCGGTGGCATGTGCAGCAGCACTCGCAGCGATTGAGACCTTCGAAAAGGACGACCTGCTTGCCCGCGCACGCCACATCGAGACAGTGATGAAGGCGCGGCTGGCTGACATTCAGGCAGCAACAGGTGGCGTCATCGGCGACATCCGTGGACGCGGCGCCATGATCGCCATCGAGATGGTGCAGCCTGACTCCAAGGAACCCAATGCCGGCATCGTCGGCAAGGTTGTTGCCCACTGCGTGAAGCAAGGCGTGTTCATCATCACCGCCGGCACCTACGGAAACGTCATCCGCTTCCTGCCACCGTTGGTAATCAGCGACCAGCTGCTCAACGACGCCTTCGATGTGATCAAAGAAGCGTTCTTAGCGAGCGTGTGACCTCAGCGGCACCCAGAGGCCTGACACCACGGACGAAGAACTAGGTTCGCTCACACCAACTCGAAGCGCAGCACTCACCTCTTGGCTGGCACAGCAGGCGAGAAGCCCGTGACTACGCCCTGCGGTCAAGTCGGGGCAGGGCCGTAATCAAAGAGTTAGAGTCCTACTTTGTTCGCTGCGTACTTGGCCTGAGCCAGAGTGAACTTCCCGCCGTATTTGGACGATAGCTGATCGATGAGACCTTGCCTTGAGAAGTGGCTATACGCAAGGTAACCCTTTGCCGCAAGATACGCCTGCTTATTCCAGTTCACCTTGAGCTGGTCCACCGCCCAAGTCGCATCAGCCTTCTTAAACTGACCACCGTAGGGCGACGACAACTGATCAATGAGACCTTGCCGCGAGAAGCTGTCATACGCCAGATAATCCTTGGCGGCCCCCAACGCCTGCTTCATTGCCGCGGTCACTTTGGGCTTCTTCTTATCCAAACCCTGGACAGAAACTGCAACAGGCAAAGACACCGTGACCGACGGTGATCTCGCTCCCAGTTCAGTAGCCGAGTTCTCGGTTGCGTAAGCCGAGCCAGAGTTCGAGCAGGCGACGCCAAGTAAGGCACACCAAAAGGCAATCAAGGCTCGGATCATGGAGGCACTAGAGAAATGCATGGTACTAACGCTATCGCCAACCAACGAGGTCGGCAACAACTTTGGCCCCTAGTTTTGCCAACGCTGCTGGTGGCCGTGCCCCCATATTCAAGGCTTGACTGTGTCCTGACCGCGCTCTAACGTTACGAAATATAAGCCCCATCAGCCGGATTGAGGAACATCCATTTGAAGACATTTGCTGTGCCCCTTCTTGCGATCGCACTTGCTGCCGCTGCCTGCGGGACAACAGACACCGCAAGCCTGCAGGGCGCCTCTGAAACGTCCACTGAGCCCAAACTGACTACGCCCACAGTTCCCGTTAGGTCGAGCTTGCCGAATTTCGTAGGAATGGGCCTGCAATCCGCGCAGGATGAAGCTCAAGCAACTGGCTTCAAATATCTCGATTCACACGATTCCAGTGGCCGTGGTCGCCTGCAAGTGTTGGACAGAAACTGGAAGGTTTGCTTCCAATCACCACCTGCAAACAGCAAAGCCGAGTTTGATGCGACGGTAGATTTCGGCGTCGTCAAACTTGAAGAGACCTGCCCAGTCAACGATGGGAATGAATCCGTGGTGAGGTCGGACCACCGGATGCCGACATTGATTGGGCTCTCTCTACAAGTGGCACGAGACGCCCTACCCGGCAACAGTTCTATCTCTGCTAAAGATGTATCGGGTCAAGGTCGCTCAATCTGGGTTGAGTCAAACTGGCAAGTCTGCGCTCAGGATCCGCCATCTGGGACGCCTCTCGCAGGGCAGCCTGTGTACCTGGAAGTGGTGAAATTCGATGAGGTCTGTCTCTAGCTGAAACAAATCCTTCTGGAAGGGGGCGCTCTCCTGTGGGACATCGCGAACACGGCTTCAGAGAATCTCCGCGATGGCCGACCCGCATCCGATGAGAATTTCCGAATGCTCGGTCAATGGCCCTCAAACGACGACCCCGCCGCATGCTGACGGAGGCAGCAATCTGTCGCAGCAATAACTGAAATCCAACGCGGTGGATTCGCAAACCTCGAATCAGCGGCCGTCGAGTAGCGGCTGCATGGGATTCCACGTTCCGCCAGTGGAATTGTCTTGCTTGCGGCGGGCCATGCCCGATAACGCTTCGAGGACCACGCGGTTACCAAGCAACGCTGTGATGTCAGCGTGATCAAACGGTGGCGACACCTCCACCACATCCATGCCCGCGACGGGGAGTTCGTAGCAAATCCGCCGCACTGCATCGAGCAGCTGGCGGGCAGACAACCCGCCTGGCTCGGGCGTGCCAGTGCCTGGGGCTGAACCAGGGTCAACCACATCCACATCCACCGACAGGAACACCGCATCGCAGTCGTCGAGGGCGATCGCGAAGGCCTGATCAAGTACCGCGTCTAGACCGCGGGCGCCGATTTCGGTCATCTCGTAACTGCGCATCCCCTGCTGCGCCATCCACTCCAGGGTCTCCGGCTCGGGCCAGTAACCGCGCAGCCCGATCTGCAGAAAACGATCTCCACG
>RFTO01000087.1 GCA_009923375.1 Actinomycetota bacterium
CCGGCAGCCCGACAGCGAGGGCCGCGGCATCATCCTGGTGAATGGGGTTGTGGTCGCCGGACAACGCTGCATAAGCCCGCAGGTCCTCGCGGGTGATCTCAACCACCACCTCGCCAATTTCATCTCCAACTGCAAGCGTTCGTCTGCTCATGTGGCATCCGCCTCGACCGTGCGCACCAAAATGACTGCACGAGCGGCACAAAGAACGTGGCCATCGTCATTGGTGACGTCCGTGCGCAAAGTGGCCAGCATGCTGCCAGCGATAGGCGTGACCGCCTCGATCACGGTGGTGGTGCACACCACATCACCTGGCATCAGCGGGCGGGCGTAATCGAAACGCTGATCGGAATGCACGACATGTCCCAGATTCAACTGGATGTCCGGGTCGGCGACGAGAGCCAGGATGCCCGAGAAAGTTTGGGTGATCGGGAAGGTCGGCGAAGCGACAACGCCCTGCGCGACCTGCGGGTTGCCAAAACCAAGCAGGTGCGCAAAGGCGCCTAGTGCCTCAGACGTGACTGTGTACGGGGCACCGGGTCCATATGAACGGCCAACGTGCGCCGGCAAGAGTGGCATGGCTGGTGACAGCCGACGGTCAGCGAGTTTCCTTGTGCAGGGTGTGCGCGTTACAACGCGAACAGTGCTTCTTGAACTCGATGCGGTCCGGATCGTTGCGCCGATTCTTACGCGTGATGTAGTTGCGGTCCTTGCACTCCTGGCAGGCCAAGGTGATCTTCGGACGCAGGTCGTTCTTGGCCATTGGTATGCCTCTTTCTTCTCGGTCGTGCACTTACGTGTAGCGAGGGCCGGACTTGAACCGGCGACACAGCGATTATGAGCCGCTTGCTCTACCAGGCTGAGCTACCCCGCCGTTGCCGGGTGACATGGCCGCACTGCTGTGAGCAATGCAGCGAACACATCACTTCGGACAGCCGCCCTGACACTCGTCGAGCCCCCTTACGGAATCGAACCGTAGACCTTCTCCTTACCATGGAGACGCTCTGCCGACTGAGCTAAGGGGGCGTTACGCGCCGTCGAAGGCTACACAATCACATTCGACGGCCCGCGCTCAGGTTACCTTTTTAGCCACTTGCCAGCACTCGCGTCACGGCGCCACGAAGGTGAGCGCCTTAGAGACCGCCGTGCCGCCCGAGGTCGTCTTCACCACTGCCGCAACCTCGATGCGCGCGCCGGATGTGAAGTCAGTCGGGTCTGCATCGACCCGGTATGGGTAGGCGTCATCGGAGCCGAGTACCTGCCATGCGGCAGTGCCCGTTTGTCGCCACATGAATGTGACAGTGCTGGGGTCGCGGCCGGGCACGGCTGCGGTTGCACGCCACACCTTGGCATTGCCATCCCAAGGTAATGACAGCGTGATCGTCGGCGTTGGTGCAGCTGGCAGTGGGGATTGTGCTTGCAGCACCACCGAACTCAAGGCGCCGATGCTGATTTTCAACAGCCCGTTCTTATCGGATTTAACAGTGGAGGTGGTGTTCCAAATGCCCTTGAAGGTGGTGAGCGGGGATGACGTCTGGATCGTCCGAATGTCGGTCTTGTCGTTGTTGTTGAAGCCGACGATGTACTCAGTGCGCTTAGCGGCGTCAATCCGGCTAATGACCAACGTATCGCTGTCGGAGAAGCGCGGTATCTGTGCGCCGCTGGCCAGCGTCGGGTATTTATCGCGTAGGGCTGCAAGCTTGGTCAGTTTCGTGATGAATGGGCCGCTCTTGATCTGCAAGGAAGACTTGGTGCCGATGGCAGCCGATCCCATGCGCTCCTCTGTCGGCCAACTTGGGGTGTCGGTTGAAGTGGCGAACATGTCCTGACGTGCCAGCTTGTCACCGCCGGAGCCAATCATCCCAACTTCGTCGCCGTAATAGACCACCGGAATTCCGCGCAAAAGGTACAGCAGGTCGTAGGAAAACAACGCAGACTTCAACAAGCTCGCGCTGCCATAAACGCCTTTATTCCCCAGGAGCAGCCCCAACCGACCCATGTCGTGGTTGCCCAAGAATGTGGTCAAGCCATAAGCATTCGTCGATGCCGTTGTGTATTCGTCATCCCAATCCAACAACGACGCCACCTGTGCACCTTCGGCATTCTGCGCGGCGTAGTTGATGATTGTGGACTGGAACGGGAAGTCGAGCACCGATGGAAGTGCCCGATCGCGAACGAATTTCGACGTGACAAACGGGTTTGTCTCATACACCTCGCCGAAGGCGTAGAGCCCCGGCTTAGTTGCTGCCGTTTGTGCCTTCACCTTCGGCCACCAGCGGCCAAAGAAGGCATCATCCACGTGCTTAGCTGTGTCAATGCGGAAGCCATCCACGCCGTAGTCCTTCACCCACGCCGAGTAGACATCTGCGAAACCTTGGACGACGCTCGCACGTTCTGTAAAGACATCATCCAAGCCACTGAAGTCGCCGAACTGGTATTGCTCCTTATTACTCCAATCGGAGACATCGCCGCGGTTGTGGTAATTCGACAAGTCATTAAGGAATGCCGGGGCTTTGATGGTCGCTTCGGAGTCGTAGGTGAAAGCCGACTTCGGGAAGCCGCCGCCGTAACCCGCCTCAATCTGCGGATCGATCTGACCAGTCATCATCTGCGCGATGCTGACCTGCCTGCCGCTTATGTCGTAGTACCGCTGATTGGCAAAAGAGGTGTACTTACTTCCCTCTTCGTAGTGGATGACATCGCCTGTGTGATTAACGACGATGTCCATGATGACCTTCATGTTCAGTTGGTGAGCGCAGTTCACAAAGGTTCTGAAATCCGCGTTCGTCCCTAGGTGCGGGTCAATCTTGGTGAAGTCATTGATCCAGTAACCGTGATAGGCCGCGCTGCCACCCTGGACGTATTCCTGCACGAATGGAGGAGTCAGCCACACTGATGTGAACCCGAGTGCCTTGATTCGAGCCAATCCGGTGCCGGTGGTGCATGTCGTCGCGACCTTCTTGGTCTTCGGGTCAGGCTCACCGAAAGTTAAGCCCTTGAGATCACCACCGTGGTAGTAGGCCGCATCTGTCGGGTCGAATCCATTGGTGTACTTGTCGAAACCCGGATTGGCAGGGTCGTAACCCTGCGCGCCGTATTTCGCTGCCAGCGCCTTGTCGTAATCCGGGTTCGGGCTGCCGTCCTCAAGTTTGGGTTGCAGGACGGGGTCGGTGGAGATCCGCCCAGTGTCGTTGGTCTTGTCGGCGTTGGCATAGCGATCGGTCATCACGAAGTAGACACGATCGCGAGCCATCGCACTTCGAATCGACGGAGTCGCCAACGCCGCACCTTGTGCCAATGTCGGGCCGGTGGGCGCAACTGCTGTGGAGCCGAAGGCGATAGGCACCTGCACCACAAAAGTGAGGTCGGCGTTCTTCGCGCCGGACAGCACCCATACTTCACCGCCGGTGGTTGCGATATCGAGGAACTGATTGATGTACGAAGGGTCTTTGTCATTTCCATTGTGAATGATGAACGGCAACTGAGTTGAGTTCGGTAGCAACGGAACCTTCCACGTCACACCCCACGCATCGCGCAGCGACGGATCCGGCATCAGGGGAGTCGACCAGAGGGTGGATTCAGCTGCTCCTAGCGAATGCTCGGCCCACGTGTGCAAACCCCAACCTGTGTAATCCCCTGCGCCGCGGCGGTAATGGATGATGACGAAACCATCGGCCCACGCCTTTGATGTGCGCATCTCCGGCCAGGTGTCGGAGATCCATGCTTGCTGGAATCGGCGGACATTCAGTGTGTAAGCAACACCAGCCACGCCGTCGATGACGTACTGCACTTGTACCGCACTGGTGTTAGGCCCGACATTGCCGTCTGCCATGTAACCGCCGCTCTCCGCGACGGTACTTAAATCGGTGATGGTGTTTCCGTCAGTGACACGCACCTTCACTGTGCCAATGGATGAAGTCACGACGTGGATTCGGTAATAACCCAACGCGCCTGAGCGGCTTGGATAGGGCACACCAGTTGGGTCGAGCCACCACTCGGCGGCCGTGGAGAGGTCGGCGTTCACAGCTGCAGACGGCGTTCCAGTGGCCGCAAACCGGGCGCTGGTTGCCCCGGTCGGCACCCCCACTTGTGCGAACCAGCCGTAATCGTCTTGCCCGACTGCGGTGCTCGTGGTGACCGCATTTGATCCGGCAACACCAGTCGCCACCACTTGGGCACTGATGGGCAGCACGCCAGGAAGGTGGACGACCATGGTTGTCACGACACCGGAGTTGGCATTGGCATCCGCGCTGGCTGTGACACTCACCCCGGCCACAGCGAGTGCGAAGGCGGACAGGGCAATCACGCTGCGTCGATTGAACGCGCGCAGAATCCTCGGGGAAGGTAAACGCATGCGCCAATGTTCTCGCACTAGACACTCTGGGGCAAGGACGCAATAGGAGCCGAGCGAACATTCATCGGATTCTCAGAGGGGATTACAAGGAATTATCAGGTAAATGCGATGGGCAGGCGCCGAAAGCGCGTGGCAGTTGCGGCGTTGAAAATGTCGATTTTCTCGACTTCTGCATCTTCCAGGACCTTCCAGCGCAGACCCCGATCAAGCAATTCTTCGAGTAGTGCTCGAGTTTCAGCTTTGGCAACGAGGTTGCCGATGCACGCATGTGGTCCGCCACCGAAGCCCATATGCGGATTCGGGTGACGGTCCAGTCGGATCTGCTCTGGTGCGTCGAAGATCAACGGATCGTGGTTAGCAGTGGCGAATGCAATCCATGTGTAAGCCGGCGGATTGATTGACACATCAGTATCAACTCTCTCCATCGCTGGCAGCGGCGATAAAAAGCGCACCATCTCCTCCATCGCCCGAGTGATACGAGAACGGTCGGCGGCGAGGTAGTCGTAATCTGCCGGGGTTGATGCCAAGTGCCACATGAATCCTGAGATCAACGTGACCACCGTGTCACGGCCACCAGCCAAAATGATGTTGGCCAGCCCGCATTTCTCGGTGTAGGTAAGGGGCCTTCCATCGATTGTTGCGCGGTCGATGGTGCTGAATGCATCATCTCCCGGGTGCGCGGCAACAACTGCGAACGTCGCATCGAGATAGCGCTGCAAGTGCTCGCCACTGCGACCATGTGGTGTGGAGATCCACACATCCGGACCCCATGAGCGCCACTCGTCCACATCCTGCGGGCGACCTAGCACCACACCGAGGCAGCGCACCACCATTTCCAGACTCAACTGCCGCACCACTTCGCACCTGCTGGCCGGCACTAACTCGTCTAATAACTGGGCAGCAACCGCGCGCAGGGCCGGAGCGAGTGACTGCACCCGCTCGGCAGAGAAGATCGGAGTGAGCACAGCGCGGAACAGGCCGTGATCAGGTGGGTCCACCTCCAGCGGAAGCTGCTTGTAGGTGCGCACATCGCGATCCCCTTGCAGATCCGATGAGTAGCGCGCGTGATTGCGTAGTGCCGCTCTCACAGATGTGTGGCCAACCACAGCAGGCCGCTCGCTTGCAGGCGAGGCATCATCAGATGACGTGCGTGGATCCAACATGAACACC
>RFTO01000088.1 GCA_009923375.1 Actinomycetota bacterium
TGGCGGAGATGAAAATATCTGTGTCTGAAAATGCAGGCAGCAACTGACCCAGCATGATCTGACCGGCTCCATCACCAAATGAACTGGCAGAGTCAACATAAGATCCGCGGTTTTCCAAAAACAGTTCAATTTGCTTGGCTGCTTCGTATTCATCGGTGTCACGACCCCAGGTCATGGTGCCCAAGCCGTAGCCGGACATCTTCACACCCGTCGCACCGAATGCCTTGACACCTGCGGTCCCAATATGGCCGGTGTCCGTTTGGAACGAATCCATGACGGCACGCTACCCCGAATCAGCGAAAAATTTGGCACCAAAGGGTCGTGGATGCGTATCAGAATACTACGGTGCGGCAGACTGCATTCATGATTTCAAATTCTGCGGCGATTACATTGTCGATGCTCCACGCCTTGCCCACAGCGGGAGCGGTGCCACATCTGACCGATCCCGTGCCCACACTGAGCTGGCTTCAGGCGCTGATTGTTGGCTTGGTGCAGGGCCTGTCGGAATTCCTACCGATTTCATCGAGTGCACATCTGCGAATCATCCCGGCGCTTTTCCAACAGGCTGACCCTGGTGCCGCAGTCTCGGCGATTATCCAGCTTGGGACTACAGGCGCTCTCGTCGTGTATTTCTGGCAGGACATAGTGCGCATCACCAAAGCATTGTTCATCGCCATCGCACGAATTCGCACTGCGGGTCTGCGTGGCAGCGTTTCCATCATCGAGTCAGAGTCGCAAAGACATGACGCCACCGTGGGCTGGTACATCATCGGCGCCACGATTCCAATCGGCATTTTCGGCCTTATCTTCCAGAGTGCAATCGAGACCGTCGCCCGAAGTCTTTACGTCATCAGCGCGACCTTGATTGTTTTCGGCATCATCCTGTGGTGGGCGGATGCGACTTTTCCAGCGAGAAAGTCTGTTCGGGAGTTCACTTGGGGCAACACACTGATCATGGGCCTAGCGCAGACTTTGGCCCTCATCCCCGGTGTTTCGCGTTCGGGAGCAACAATCACCGCTGGCCGAGTTCTTGGATTCTCCCGCGAGGCTGCAGCACGTTTTTCCTTCCTGCTGAGCATCCCAGCGATTGTCTTATCGGGGCTTTATGAAGCAGCCAAGAACATCAACACCGACGGCGTCCCCTGGGGTCCCACACTGCTCGCGTTGGTTGTCGCATTCTTGAGTGGCTATGCGGCTATCGCGTGGTTGCTGAAATATCTCGTGAATCACTCAATGCGGAGTTTCGCGATTTACCGAGTGGTCGTCGGCGCTGTTGTTTTCACCCTCGCCATCACCGAAGCGATCAAGTAGATGCCCACTGTTTTCCTCGTCAGACACGGTCGCAGCACTGCTAATAAGGAGGGCGTGCTCGCAGGCAGGATTGCTGGGGTGCAACTCGATGATGTGGGTCAAGCACAAGCAGCACAGGTTGGCGCCAGATCGTCAGGAATTGCCCTTGGCGCAATCGTGACGAGCCCTTTGGAGAGAACGAAGCAGACAGCCGCTGCCATCGTGACCGCAGTGGGTCGCACCCCTCGGGCAACAGTGGATCGCAGTTTTATTGAGTGCGACTACGGCAGTTGGTCTGGTCAGCCACTTAAGAAGCTTTCCAAACAAGCGTTGTGGTCCACTATCCAAGATCGTCCCAGTGTTGTGACATTCCCAGATGGGGAGAACATGTCAGCCATGGCCGCTCGGGCTAACTCGGCGGTGAGAGCCTGGGATCAACGAATGCTGGAGGATCACGATGGAAAGGCGTGGGTCGCAGTCACGCACGGTGACATCATCAAAGCGATCGTCGCCGACGCGCTAGGACTCCATCTCGATGGATTTCAACGCATAAACGTGGATCCCGGCTCCATCTCCGTGGTGACGTTCCACGCGGGTCGTCCCTTCGTGGTCGCAGTCAACACGATCGATGGTGACCTGAGTAGATATGCACCCACGCCTGGTCAGTCCAAGAAGCGCACGGGCACCTCAAGTAAGCCGACTGTGGGCGGATCAACTGGCGTCTAAACGCAACCACACTCAGGCATCCACCTGCCCGAGTCGCCGGCCTCGTGATGGAACGGCGAACTAGTCGCGGTCGCCGTAGGATGGCGGCGTGGCTCAACGTGAATTCGTCTATAAGAACCCGCGGCGCGTGGTGGCCGGCACGGTCGGTCAGCCAGGGGAGCGCGTGTTCTATATCCAAGCAGAGCAAGATTCAGCCGTCACCTCAGTTGAGTTGGAGAAGCAACAGGTAGCTGCACTTGCCGAGCATCTCGACGAAATTTTGGACACCCTGCCTGGGTCCAGCGATGTCACACCAGCGCAGCCAGATACAGGGCCCTTATCGATGCCTTTGGAGTCGGACTTCCGGGTCACATCAATCACCTTCGGGTGGGAGTCGGGGACTTCTCGACTCGTTCTTGAACTCCGCGGCGCCTCCGCTGGCGGGATCGAAGAGGACTCCAGCCTTACCGTTCATCTCACCATGGAGCAAGCACGATCGTTCATTCAGCGCTCACAACTTGTCGTTGCTGCTGGTCGTAGAGCCTGCCCGTTGTGTGAGCAGCCCATAAATCCCACTGGTCATATATGCCCGAGAGCCAACGGTTATCACCGCAACGCCCTCACCGACTGAGCACCCTCTTTCGCAACTTTGAGTCACTTGATTGAGATGACGAATTCACTATGACCGCGCAAGCCCTGGAAACGTCACAGTTCACCTTGGTGAGCCGGATCGACGGCGCATCCAACGACGTATTCCTGGCGTCGCTGGACGACACAGGCGCGCAAGCTGTGTACAAGCCGGTGTCGGGGGAGAGGGAACTGTGGGACTTTCCAACTGGATCGCTGGCTGGACGCGAGGTTGCGACCTATCTCCTCTCTGATGCACTGGGTTTAGACGTGGTGCCGAGGACGGTGTGGCGCGCACAAGGGCCGCTCGGACCAGGTTCATTACAAGAACTGGTCGAAGTCGATGCGCAGGCACCCGACGCAGTCACACTTCTTTCCGCGCCGGATTTGGACGCCCGCTACCTGGTGGTCGCACAGCTGGAGGACCGATCTGGCGGGCAGTGGCTGCTGGCCCACGAACAACATCCTGATATCCGACGACTCGCAATCCTGGATGCCCTGGTGAACAACGCCGATCGCAAAGCTGGCCACGTGTTGGCGGCGGCGGGCAGGAGATATCTGGGCATCGACCACGGGGTGTGCTGGCACGAGGAGTCGAAGCTTCGTACTGTTCTTTGGGGTTGGGCGGGAGATGCCCTTGAGGATGATGAGTCAGAACATCTACATTCTCAACTCGGAAAGCTCCCTGACGTGAAGGAATTGTTCCTACAGCACATCTCCAAGCGAGAATGGAACGCATTCATGCGCAGATACGAACTTATGTGCGAGCAGCGAGCGATGCCCCTGCCACATGATGACTGGCCAGTACTGCCGTGGCCGCTCTTTTGATCAACGCGCCTTTTACTGATGCTGCTCTAGCGATCGAAGAAGTGTGCGACCAATTAGGCTCCCAGCCATGAAGTCGTGGTCGAGTCCATCAATCCCGGTGCTGCCCAACTCAGGCAGCGGGGTTTGCACCGTGCAGGTCCATGACACCTCCACCAACGAGCTCAAGGCTGTCGGCAGCGGCGATGAGTTCTCGATGTACGTCTGTGGCATTACGCCCTATGACGCGACTCATATGGGGCATGCCGCCACATATGTTGCTTTCGATTTACTCAACCGTGTGAGTCGAGATGCTGGACGTAAGGTCACTTATGTTCAAAATGTCACGGACATCGATGAGCCACTGCTCGAGCGCGCTGTGGCAACAGGAGTTGACTGGCAGCATCTCGCCCAGCGGGAAACTCAACTGTTCTTCGACGACATGGCCGCCTTGCGGGTTATCGCCCCAGATGACTACGTGTCTGCCGTTGCGGAGATTTCAGCGATGGCCGAGCGCATCGCTGTGCTTCGCAATCTCGGCTTGGTCTACCAAGTTGACACAGATTGGTATTTCCGAACGAATTCTCAAGGTCACCTCGGGGATGTGTCTCACCTAGACGCGGACAGGATGCGCGTTATCTTTGCCGAGCGCGGCGGCGACCCTGATCGAGTTGGGAAAGAGTCACCATTTGACTGCCTGGTGTGGTCCAGTACGCGGGAAGGGCAGCCATCCTGGGATAGCGCCATGGGAGCGGGACGACCCGGCTGGCACATCGGTTGCACCACGATGGCTCTGAACCGTTTACCATCCCCTTTCGATGTCCAAGGTGGTGGCAGTGACTTATTTTTTCCCCATCACGACATGTGCAACGCCCAGGCTTATGCACTCTCAGGAAACCGGCTCGCCGAGGCTTTCGTCCATGCCGGCATGATCGGACTTGATGGCGAGAAGATGAGTAAGAGCCGCGGCAATCTCGTGTTGATCTCGCACTTGCGCGCAGCCGGTGTTGATCCGATGGCCATCAGGCTTGCCCTCCTCGCTGGCCACTATCGAAGTGATCGTGAGTGGACGCAAGCCGGCCTGGATACTGCACAGGCTCGGTTGACGTCATGGCGAGCATCGGCGAGTTGCGACATGTCTGCGTATCTGGCGGACATTCGCTCCGCGATGCGACAGGACCTTGACACGCCCACCGCAATAGCGCTTATTGATGGCGCAGTTCGCGATGCACACGATGCTCTGATCAGCGACCCCATCGTCGCATCGGACGCCACACCAAGCGTCACACCAAGCGTCACTCTGGCCGACGTTGTGGAAGCCCTGCTCGGCATCCAGCTTTAGCTCGTATCGGCATCCAGCCTTAACTCATCTGCTCGCCAACGCCGGCATTTGCGCTAGTGCTGCTCCAGATGGCCGCCGAAGGCATGGCGCATGGCACTGAGCACCCTGTTGGCCAGTGCATCCTCATCTCGGGAGGCGAACCGCGAGTAAAGAGCAGCCGTTAACACGGGCGCCGGAACACCGGTATCCACTGCCGCATTCACAGTCCAGCGGCCTTCACCTGAGTCACTCACCCTGCCGGCGTAGCCATCCAACGTGGGGTTCTGGCCAAACGCTGCCGCGGTCAAATCAAGTAGCCAGGACGACACCACAGAACCACGGCGCCACACCTCGGCGATCGCCGGGAGGTCGAAGTGGTACTGGTAATGCTCGGGGTGTGCCAGCGGCGCGGTCTCAGCATTTTGTGCACGTCCCGACGTTCCGCTATCGGCATGGGCGAGAATGTTGAACCCTTCCGCATACGCAGCCATAAGCCCGTATTCGATGCCGTTGTGCACCATCTTCACGAAGTGACCTGCACCCGATGGTCCGCAATGCAACCAACCGGACTCAACTGTGGCCGGAGCGGTCGCATCATTTGTGCGCGGTGCGGTCTCGATACCTGGGCAGAGAGATTGCCACAGTGGGGCGAGCCGCCCGACGGCCTCACCAGGTCCGCCGATCATTAGGCAATAGCCGCGTTCCAGGCCCCAGACCCCGCCCGACGTACCGACGTCAATGAAGTCGATTCCTCGACTGGACAGTTCCTTACT
>RFTO01000089.1 GCA_009923375.1 Actinomycetota bacterium
CAGCTGGATTCGATGTTCCGCGATCGCTGTGGAACATGACCACCCAATCAGTGAAGGCTCTGGGCTCGTTCCCAGTCAAGATTTACGACCTCGGAAAGTCCCTGGTCACCAACCAGCCTCGCGATATTTATGGGCCAGTGTCGGTGGTGGGCGTGGTAAACATTGGTGGGCAGATGACTGCTGACGGCGTGCCGTGGCGAGAGTCAGCGCTGAACCTGCTCGGTTTGCTCGCGTCGCTGAACCTGTTCCTCTTCTTGTTCAACCTGATTCCGCTGCCGCCGCTCGATGGGGGACATGTTGCGGGTGCGGTGTGGGAGGGGATCCGGCGCCGCTGGGCCCGCATGAGTGGGCGTGCAAACCCCGGACCGGTCGATACCGCCGCGATGCTGCCAATTGCTTACGTGGCAGCGTCGGTGCTTCTCTTGATGTCGTTGGTGGTCATCGTTGCCGACATCATCAAGCCCGTTCACCTGCCTGGTTAGGACCTAAGCAGACGCAAGTCCCTCATCATCGAACAAACCAGATTGGGCGACTGGAAGAGACTTGGATATCCGCCGTCGGTAGGTTGCGAGCCGCTTTTGCGCCTCCGAAGCAGCTTCCGGAAAGCGGCAGCGGAGGCCTTCAAGGTGCGAGGGGCTGTCGACTGTCCACAGCAAGTCGTCGTCAGGCGTCCAAATCCGGCTCGACTTTTCAGCTTCAAAGAGGTCGATGACATTCGCCAATGTGCCTGGACTTGAGCCGTCCCACACCATGAGCCCCTCATCGGCCTTCGAGACCATGATGCGGTCCTTCACCGTGTGCTTAGCGGCACTTTGGGACTTAAGCCCAGAATCGATGTAGCGCTCTTCCCATTGCCCTGCATTGGCGCGAGCTTGCCCCACGCTGGTGAACACCACCACCCGGGGATACCCGGCTGAATGTAGGACCTTCTGAAAGAAGGAGTCGGCTCCGGGCGCGTCTCCTACAAGGAACCAGTAGCGCTTTTCCATCATCTCCGCAAGGAACTCCACGACGGGCGGGGGTAATTGAGAAATCTTGCGTGAACCGCCCAACATCATCGCGCTCATGGTCTTCCTTCATTCGGAGGGCGTAAGTAAGTCATGGCAATTGCGTACAGGGCTGCATCGGGAAACGCTTGTTTCAGGGCTCTGCAAGCTTCCGTCATCGTTGAACCCGAGTCAAGCACGTCGTCAATGATAAGCGCTTTTTTGACCTGAAGCTGCCTCAAGTCTGACCCACAAACGTACTTACCGCGTAGAGCCAGTGGCCTGTCTTCGGTATTGAGACTCTGCCAACTGGAACCTGTCCGACTTTCTGCAACGTGTGTGCACGTATCGCGATTCCACTATTCACGACAACATCCGCAATCATCGGCACGAGCGATGTACCGATTGCCCGATTGGGCGGCGGCGCAATCACGACGTCGAAGACTCCAGGCAACATGGCGCCAGCGAATTTCGCGATGTAGGAGCCAAGCTCTTCAGCTAGATCACTTGCCGAAGCGTCGGAGTTGTATTTGGCATGGTTGACGCGCCGTCCAAAGAAGGATGGCTTCCAGTCGCCCGTGGTTTCTTCCGCGACCGTGTACTTCCCCAACCCCCAAGCCTCGATGGCCTGCGGCACATCGAATATTCGGTAGCAGCCGATGGCCGGACAGGGGTGCCCTGGTTTCCAGTGCTCGTGATCAAAAGGACTCATTGATGCCTCCTTGTTCCTGAGTCGGGGGCATTATTGGGGCAGGCTCCGACAGTGAAAGCGCATTGGCACCAGCTCTGCCAGTTCAACCAGCCGCAAGCTTTCGTACCCAGGATCTGTCCGATGACTGGCCGGGGAGGCCGCGCCTACGTGCTCCCGCCGCTCGCGCCGCGGCGCGCCGACTACGCCGCGAAGTGACAGAATGCAGACATGGCAAACATCGGCATGCCGTCGCTTCCCGCGCCGGTCCTCGCACCCCGTCGCAAGAGTCGGCAACTCATCCTGAAGCACCACACCAATCCGCTACCTGTCGGTGGCGATGCGCCGGTGAGTGTGCAATCGATGGCGACCACCTTGACCGCCGATGTGGATGCCACTCTGCAGCAGATCGCGGAATTAACCGCCACCGGTTGTCAGGTGGTTCGCGTGGCTGTGCCAAGCAGTGATGATGCCGAAGCCCTGCCGCAGATCGCGAAGAAGTCAGGCATCCCGGTGATCGCCGACATCCATTTCCAGCCGCGTTACGTTTTCGCAGCGATCGACGCCGGCTGCGCGGCTGTCCGCGTGAATCCGGGAAACATTAAGCAGTTCGACGACCGCGTCGCTGAGATTGCCAAGGCGGCCGCAGATGCGAAGACGCCGATTCGCATCGGAGTGAACGCAGGATCGCTGGACAAGCGACTGCTTGAGAAATACGGCAAGGCAACGCCAGAGGCGCTCGTGGAGAGCGCGTTGTGGGAGTGCTCGTTATTCGAAGAGCACGGCTTCCGCGACATCAAGATCTCAGTCAAGCACCACGACCCCGTGATCATGGTGCAGGCGTACAGGCTGCTGGCGGCTCAGTGTGAGTACCCCTTACACCTCGGAGTGACAGAAGCCGGACCTTCCTTTCAGGGAACGATTAAGTCCGCTGTGGCCTTTGGTTCGCTGCTGGCAGATGGCATCGGCGACACCATCCGCGTCTCGCTCTCGGCTCCGCCGGTGGAGGAGGTCAAGGTCGGTTTGCAGATCCTCGAATCATTGAACCTGCGCGAGCGTGGTTTGGAGATCGTCAGCTGCCCGTCGTGCGGACGTGCGCAGGTGGACGTTTACACACTCGCAAACCAGGTCAGCGCAGGCCTCGAGGGATTAACAGTCCCATTGCGCGTTGCGGTTATGGGGTGCGTGGTGAACGGCCCCGGTGAAGCGCGAGAGGCTGACCTCGGTGTTGCTAGCGGAAACGGTAAGGGCCAGATCTTCGTCAAGGGTGAGGTCATCAAGACGGTGCCGGAATCTGAAATCGTCGCAGTGCTGATCGAGGAGGCCATGAAAATCGCAGCCGAACTCGGTTACGACGCAGACGGTGATTCCGATCCGGCGCTGCTCGGCGGCGGTCCGGTTGTCACCATCAGCTGAGGCACGACGCATATGACTGCTGGACACAGCGACGACGTTCGCACTGACTCGCTTCACGTCCGGCGGCTCGCCACGACAGATGAGCAGGCTCTGCGTCACCTGTGTCGACTCGATTCAGTGGCCAACTGTTTCGCACACTCGCGTATCGACGCATCTCTACGACCGAATGCGCCGACTTACTTTCTCGGTTCTTTCGCGGCAGACGGCGAACTGCGCGGGGCTGTTTACATTGGCGCCAATCTTGTGCCAGTTGGCACAGATAATGACGACCGTCGCGCCATTGCAGCGGCGCTGGATGCGCTGACGGCGCGCGCTGCATCGTTAACTGGCCCGCGCGATGCTGTGCTGGGTCTCTGGTCGCTGCTGGAGTCGCGATGGGGCGTGGCGCGTGAGGTCCGCGAAGACCAGCCGGTGCTCGTCATTGATCAGCAGCCATCTGTCGCTCCACTTACGCAGTTGCGGCCGGTGATGCCGCATGAAATCGAGGATTTCCTACCGGCGTGCGTGGCAATGTTCACGGAGGAAGTCGGCGTCTCGCCCCTGGCCAATGGGATGGCTGCGGCGTATCACGCGCGGGTGTCCGAGACCATCCGCGCTGGCCGCGCACTGGCCTTCATGCAGGACGGCGTGGTCGTGTTCAAGGCGGAGATTGGGTCAGTGGCTGACGGGGTGTGTCAGATCCAGGGTGTGTGGGTGCACCCTGATTGGCGCGGCCGCGGGGTGGCCACAGCGGGTATGGCGGCCGTGGTGCAGCATGCGCGCGAAAAGTTCGCTCCGGTGGTGTCGCTCTATGTGAACCATTACAACGAGGCCGCGCGTAAGGCGTATTCTCGAGTCGGTTTCCGTCAGCACACCACCTTTGCCACCATTCACCGCTAACGCGCCGATAGGGTGCGGCGCATGAATGCGGTGCTGTTGCGGATGTCGACGCTGTTCCTACGAACCCTGCGCGATGATCCGGCTGACGCCGAGTTGCCCAGCCACCGACTGCTGGTGCGGGCTGGTTACATCCGCCGCGTCGCCCCCGGCATCTTTACCTGGCTACCGCTGGGTCTGCGCGCGTATAGCCGAGTGGAGAACATCGTCCGCGAGGAGATGGACGCCGCTGGCTTCCAAGAAGTCCGCTTCCCGGCGCTGCTGCCGCGTGAGCCGTATGAAGCCACCAATCGCTGGGTTGAATACGGCCCTAACTTGTTCCGCCTGCAGGACCGCCGCGGCACCGATATGTTGCTCGGGCCTACCCATGAGGAGATGTTCACCCTCACAGTGAAGGGCGAGTTCTCGTCTTACAAAGACTTGCCAGTGTCGCTCTATCAAATTCAGGCAAAGTATCGCGATGAAGCGCGCCCGCGTGCCGGCCTGCTGCGCGGTCGAGAGTTCGTAATGAAGGATTCCTACTCCTTCGACCTCGACGACGCCGGCTTGCAGGTCAGTTACGACAAGCACCGCGTCGCCTACCAGCGCACCTTCGACCGCCTGGGTTTGGATTACGTCATCGTCTCGGCTCACGCCGGTGCGATGGGCGGCAGCATGAGTGAGGAGTTCCTTGCCGGCTGCGAGCGCGGTGAGGACACCTTTGTGCGATGCAGCGTGTGTGATTACGCCGCCAATGTCGAAGCAGTGGCCACTGTCTCGCCGGCTGCCGTGGATGCCTCTGGCGTGCCGGCAGCGCATGTGGAGCAGACCCCTGATTCACCGACAATCGATTCGCTTGTTGCGCTGAGCAATGCGCGGGAGGATCTGCGGCGCAGCGATCGCGAGTGGACTGCCGCAGACACATTGAAAAACGTTGTTGTGAAACTGGTTTACCCGGACGGGACCAGCAGTGCGCTTGTGGTCGGACTGCCCGGTAACCGCGAGGTTGACATGAAGCGCCTTGAAGCAGCGGTGCACCCAGGTGCCGTGCAGCCTTTCGAGGAAGCTGATTTCGCCGCGCATCCGAGTCTGATCAAGGGCTACATCGGACCGCAGGTACTCGGTGAGGAATCCGCCAGCGCTATCCGCTTCCTGGTCGACCCGCGAGTGGTTGAGGGCACCCGATGGATTACCGGCGCGAACCAAGCCGGCACACACGTCTACGACCTCGTCTGCGGACGCGATTTCACCGCCGACGGCTATATCGATGTGGCCGAGGTATTCGAAGGTGACCCCTGCCCTGGTTGCGGCGAAGGTGTCCTGCGCTCGGCTCGTGGAATCGAGATCGGCCACATCTTCCAGCTCGGCCGCAAATACGCCGAGGCGTTGAACCTCACGGTGCTTGATGAAAATGGCAAGCCCGTGGTGGTGACGATGGGTTCTTATGGCATCGGCGTCTCCCGCGCGGTCGCAGCGATCGCCGAGCAGCGCCACGATGAGAAAGGCTTGCTGTGGCCCCGCTCTGTGTCGCCGGCCGATGTTCACATCGTCGCCACGGGTAAGGACGACGTCGCT
>RFTO01000090.1 GCA_009923375.1 Actinomycetota bacterium
GCCTATGTGACAACTCCGGAACCGCTTGCGCCAGCGTCACGAAGGAAATTGACGGCAGATCTGTGCCTGCCATGGTGTTATCGATGATGTCCTCAAAAATGCCGGTGGTCTCCAAAGCCACGGATCTGAACGCCCGGAGCTCACTAGGAAGGTCAATATGTGCAAGCCACAGCCGGGATGCGTCCTCATCAGACACCTCGCATCTGCGCCACACCACGCTTGGAACCCACGCAACCGGGTCAACGTTAGGAACGAGGAACTGCCACACCCGGTTCTGGCCTTGGAACCATAGGCACGCGTGAGTTCGAGATGGTTCCGGCCCCAAGGAAAGAACCTGTTGTGGTAGACCAACCAGGTCGCTGGGGGCGAACAGGGAGACGCCGGCAAAGGCACCTGCTCCGATACCAACAATTTCCGCTTCGCCGATCTCGACAATGCCCGATGCACTCGCGAGGTAGTGGGGCCCGTCCAGAGACTGTGGCCCGCGGTAATCGCCCAAGTGTGACTCCGACGCCAGATCCACACCGAGCCGGCAGCACCGCAGGACTGCCGTCAGCCATAACGGTGAGCCCTGTGCTGCAGGTTGCTGCATGGGTTGTGGCGCGCTTTGAGATGAGGACACGAAGGAGCACGGTAGTCCAGATGGCGGCGCTCAATGTGGGGAAACTACTGCAGATGTTCCTATTGTTAGCCCGTGCACATAGATGAGCCAGCCATGACGCCGATAGCGGATTCACTAGGCGATGTTGGCGTCGAACTTGTCGCCCGCTTGGAATCTGTGACAGTCGTGCGTGGGTCCTTCGAGCCGTTGCGCAATATCTCGCTGACGATCGAGGCCGGCCAGCGATGGGCCGTCGTGGGACCCAACGGGGCTGGGAAATCAACACTCCTGCACCTCTTGGCAGCTATGGCAGCCCCGGCCCGAGGCACGGCCACAATCCTTGGATCGACACTCGGGCGAGTCGATGTGGCGGAGTTGCGTACCCGAATCGGTTTCGCAGGGGCAAGTCTGATGGATCGAATCCCCGGCACTGAACTTGTCAAGGATGCTGTGCTCACTGGCGCCTGGGCTGTTTACTCCAAGCGTCGCGAGAGTTACGACATCGGCGACGAGGTGCGACGCGATTATCTGCTGGGCATCCTCGGGTTAACCACTCTCGCCAATCGAACTTTTGGGACCCTGTCCGAGGGTGAGCGCAAACGGGTCACAATCGCGCGTGCCTTGATGCCAGATCCTGAGCTCCTGATCCTTGACGAGCCAGCAGCGGGGTTGGATCTGGCAGCCCGCGAGGAGCTACTCCGACGCCTACAGTGGTTTGCAGATGACCCGTCAGCCCCGACCCTCGTCATGGCAACTCACCACCTCGAGGAAATCGCCTCAGCCACAACACATGCGCTCGCACTGCGCGCCGGCTCCGTTGTCGCCGCTGGACCAATCGATGACGTGTTGACCAACAGTGTCCTCACAACCACTTTCGGATTGCCTGTTGCAGTTGAGAAGCTCGATGTTGCTGGGCGACGCCGCTGGTTCGGACGAGCGGCGCTTTGATGCGTAGGAATCGAGGGTATCGATGAGTGTGTTCGACACTGATATTGCTTCAGGCTGGCTCAGTCGAGATGAGTTAGATAATGCCCGCGAACGGCTGCCGATGATCTATGTCGAAGCGATCCCGGTCAGGGTTGACGATCACGGCAACATCTGTGACCTGGGACTCCTACTTCGACCAAGGCCCGATGGTTCCATCTCCCATTCCCTTGTCTCTGGGCGCGTGTTGTACGGCGAGCGGATCAGGGCGGCTTTGGTGAGACACATTGAGAAAGACCTTGGACCCGTGGCGCTACCCAGGCTGCCAGTGAACCCCGTTCCTTTCACCATCGCCGAATACTTCCCAGATGAAAGCGTCTCCGGCTTCGTGGATCCACGTCAGCATGCCGTCTCCCTGGTTTATATCGTCACGGTGACAGGGGAGTGTCAACCAACGCAGTCGGCCCTAGATCTTCGGTGGATAAGTCCGCACGAGGCACTTTCGGAGGATCTTGCTGCGGATATGAGCGGCGGGCAACATCGTCTGATCATTGCAGCGCTAGCTCACGCCGGGACCATCTAAGTCGAGAAAATGGGTCAACTCCCGACATACCCTGAGCCTTCGTGGAGTGAGGCTATGTCACAGCACGAGGTCCTCCTGCAGTCGGTGTGGAGCAATGTGCTGCAAGCAACGCCGCATCGTGAGCTCATCACACCCGGCGAGCGCTTGGTCTTTTCCGCGATGTCGATGCCGATTAACGAAGTCGCGGTTGTTTTCATCGGACAGGATCCTTACCCAACCGCCGGTATGGCGACTGGTCGGTCCTTTGAGGTTTCTGCGGCAACACATCAACTGCCGCCTACCTTGAAGAACATCGCAGCCGAATACACCGCCGACACTGGCAAATCCTTCACCCACGAGACAATAGGCAGCTGGGCTAGGCAAGGTGTGCTGATGTTGAACGCTCATCTGACAACGCAGGTGGGAATCTCTCTTGCACACAAGTCAGTTGGATGGGGTGACTACACGCGATTAATCCTGCGCGAAGTGCGTGAAGCACAACCCCATGTGATTGGGGTTCTCTGGGGTCGGCAGGCACAAGAATTCCGATCCTGTTTCGGTGTCGGACACACACTGCAGTCACCACACCCTTCGCCACTAGCGGCCCACCGCGGCTTCTTTGACTCAAGGCCATTCACAGGTGTCAACACCTTGCTACAGCGACGCAATCGCACGTTGATGGTGTGGTGAATCACCGCGTCACCATAAGGTTTGGCACGATAGCCTCGTGGAAATCCTTTTCGTGTGCACTGCAAACATCTGCCGGTCACCTTATGCAGCAGCGGCAATCGAGGTGGCAGCCGCCAAAGCCGGAGTCGACCTGTTGGTGACAAGCGCAGGCGTCCGGGTTGACATGCTAGAGACGACTGGCTACCCCACCTGCGAGGACATGCCTTACGCCGTGGAAAGACCAAGTGGCTGGAGGGTGCCACGGCCAGCGGAGCATGGTTCCAGCCAAGTCGACCTGGAACTTGTGAGATCCGCCGACATGATTCTCGTGTTCGAGCCAAACCACCGCGCGCACATCGTCAACATCCAGCCCCGAGCTCAGTTGCGAACATATTCAGTCATGCAGATCATGCGGTTGGCGGATGCGGTTGCCGCCGAACACTGGCCTGATGCAGCGCCAGAACCGACCGGCGATGTGCTTCGAGATTTGAATCTTGCTCGCAGTTGGGCGCCTTTCAGCGCGAGTGACACTGTTCCTGACCCTCACGGACACGGAATCCCTGCACATGTGAAAGCAGCAGATGTGATCGATTCCATGGTGGCGAATCTGATCAGAGCCATCGTGACGCGCCACGCCTAAAAGCTCCTGTGACCCAGGTGAGCCGATGACGTTCAGCTACTTATCGGTCCGTCGTCAGACACCTTTTGCTGTCACAAAAGCAGTGGGGCCCCGGATTTCTCCGGGGCCCCACTGATATTTCTTTGGGTAGATTACTTACCGGCGACAGTCAACGACTGCAATCCGGTTCGGTTGTCAACAACCACGACATCCCAACCAAGCGTGCGTGACTCACCAGCGGTGAGCGCACGGCTGGACAGGCCGTAGGAGTCACTGGCACCAGCGTCGATGGTCGAGCCATCGCCGTTGCTGCGCTGTGGGTTCCAGGCGTTGATGGTTCCCGTACCCGATGCAGTGTCGTTGTCACCATCCCATGGATAGGTGTCAACCTCGACGACCTTCAGCAGGTTCTTTCCAGCTGTTCCATCAAGACCAATGGCTGAACCCTTGATCAGGAACTGGAACGTGCTGGAGTTGAAGGGGCGAGCCCACGTGTAGGCGGCGCTGTTCACAGCCGCACCAGTGCTCAGTTTGACGAGGTAGGTGCCAACAGTTCCATTGAAGGAACCGCTGCTGATGTATCCCGAGTCGTAGGTGTATGCCACGAAGTCGGGGTTGCCGTCGCCAGTGGTGTCGAAGTAGAAATCGGCCTCCATGGCAGCTGGGTTGTAGATCTGGTTCCACGTGTTGAACGAGAACACGTAGGAATAGCCGCTACCCGAACCGAAGATGGCAGCGGTGGGGTAGGTCTGGACACCGACAGACTTGATGTCGACACCGGTGGCCGTGTCCTTGGCGTCAGCCAGGGCCCAGTCGTAGACGTCCGCGTAACCGCTGCGAATGCCGGTGTTCGTGGCCGTCAAGGTGTTGCCCGAGGCGCGGACGTTGATCGCCGAGCGACCAAACGGTGCAGCGCTGAAAGGCAGCGTGGATGTGAACGCAGATCCATTACCGGTGTGCGTTGCCGACACCGAAGATCAGGTTGACCGAGTACGAGCCGTTGTTGACCTGATCTTGCTGGGAGCTGGTTGCAGCCATAGCAGCCGAAGTGGCGGCGAAGGTAGCAATCACCTGAACGGATGCACCCTTGGCGACAGTGAAGTCGTTCTTAGAGAACGTCACGTTGTAACCAGCAGGGGCAGCTTCGATAGCCGAGCTTAGGTGAACAGTGGTTGCTGCACCAGTCTGGTTGTCAACGGTCAGTAGTCGCGTCACCGAGACTGCGTTGTCCTCGCGGACACCGAAGGAAAGGCTTGTGTCGCCATCCTTGGAGATGGTGGTTGGGTAGACCAACAGGCCGTTACTGATCGCAGCCGCAGGCTGAATCAAACCGTTACCCATCACACGGGTGATGCCATTCCACTTTGCCGCATCCTTGGTTGCGTTGTTGACAACGGCGGCCTTGGTCTGAGCAGCAGTCCAGGTCGGGTGAGCCGAGCGCACGAGTGCAACGTCACCAGTGGCGTGCGGAGCAGCCATCGAAGTGCCAGACATGGTCTCGGCGCCGTTACCGGTTCCGAGCGCTGCCGACACGACGCTGACGCCAGGGGAGGAGATGTCAGGCTTGAAGCCTGCATCGCCGAATCGCGGTCCACCAGATGAGAAGGACGCGGCCTGGGTTGCGGTCGGGTTAGGAACGCCGCCGGCGGTGATGCTCACCGTTGCGCCGTGCATTGCCCGCCAGTTGGTGAGGTTCGTTGTCGTCAAAGCAGCGTTGGTGTAGTACTGCGTCGAATAGATTGGGATGTCCATCGGCTCGGCGCCGAATGTGATGCCCGAGAGGTACGCGTTCTTGTTCGCGTTGTTTTGCATGATGATGAGGCCTGCAGCGCCCGCAAGGCGAGCGTTGTGCAGCTTCTCTTGGAACGTGCAGGTTCCACGCTGAACAATCAGCATCTTGCCGGTCAGATCGATGCCATTCCACGGGCTGACGCCTGCGGTGAGGCAGCCTAGGCGGCTGTTGTTGGTGATCGACTGATTCATGTTGGTGGAGTAGAACGGCATCGATGCAGGTGCATCCAAGGTGCCGAGCTTCATGCCGTAACCGGTGTGACCCGCGCCATCGTTCACGGTGATACCTGGGAACGTGGTGGCGCCGTCAACTGCTGCGACTG
>RFTO01000010.1 GCA_009923375.1 Actinomycetota bacterium
GATCATCGACAGCGATGTTGTCGATGAGTCAAACCTGCAGCGCCAGGTGATTCACGGGCAGTCTCGGATCGGGGTGCCGAAAGTCTTCTCCGCAGCAGCCGTCATCGCCGAACTGAATCCCGGCGTTGACGTTATTGCGCATGAACGTGAGCTCACCTCCGACAACGCACTTGAACTGTTCGCGAGCTACGACCTCATCGTCGACGGCACCGACACTTTTGCCACGCGGTACCTCATCAACGATGCCTGCGTCCTTCTAGGCAAGCCGTTCGTGTTCGCCTCCGTGCTGAGATTCGGCGGCCAGGTGATGACCGTGCTACCGGGGCGCTCGGCGTGTTACCGCTGCGCTTTTCCGGAACCGCCGTTGCCCGGCACGGTCCCCACCTGCGAGCAAGCTGGCGTATTCGGCGCGATGTGTGGAGTGATCGGCAGCTACGAAGCGGTGGAGGCAATCAAGTTGATTACCGGCGTAGGTGAGCCGCTCACCAACCGCATGATGCGCGTTGACGCACTCACCATGAACACAGAGATCCTCGCTATCCCGGCCGATCCGCAGTGCGCCGTGTGTGGAGAGTCACCGACCATCACAGGGTTGATTGACTATCCAGCCTGGTGCGGCACCAAGCACACATCATCCAATGATGATGTCACTGCGTTACAACTGCAGGGTGAGCTCGCTGCTCGCGATGCGGGAGCCAACGACTTCGTGCTCATCGACGTCCGCGAACCATTTGAAACTCAGATATGCGCCATCGACGGTGCCTTGCATATTCCGCAGGGCCTATTGGCGGATAACGATGACATCCGCACCATTGCGAAAGACACTCGGATCGTGGTGATGTGCCTTGGTGGAGTGAGATCGGCGGCTGCATGTGAGTACCTGCGCGGTGAAGGTTTCTTATCTGTACACAACCTAGCTGGGGGAATCCGCAGCTGGATTGACGATGTGGACCCGTCGCTCACTAGATACTGACGTCCGCAGCGTTTGTGAGGCGCTGCGCTTCCAGAAGTGCGAAGCCATTCGACTTGCGACGTGCCGAGGTTACAAAGCGTTTTTGCTCGTCAAGAATCGGAGTGCGAACCAGCCTGGTACCAGCGGCAGCCAGAACGTGACCAAGCGGAACACAAGGGTGGACACGACTGCTTGGTCAAGGGGAATGCCGGCCGTGGTTAATGATGCTGTCAAGAGCGCTTCAATTCCGCCCAAACCTCCGGGGGTTGGGACGGCCTGGCCGATGGTGGCACCGGCGAGATACACCAGGGCGGCGGTGCTGAAACTGCAGTGACCGCCGGCTGCGCGCACCGATGCGTACAGCGTGGCGATGTAAGCGGAGTTGATAAGGAGTTGTCCGCCGAGTCCAAGCGACACCTTGCGTGGGTCCTTCGCCATCGTCACGAACCTCGGTACTACCTGCAGAACAAATGGCTTCACACGGTTGTACGCGCTGATGCGAATGCGGGGAATGGAGATCAAGCTGATGATTGCGGCGATCACGCTGATCACCAAGATGCCCACTTGGGCGGGGATAGTGAAGGCAACATGCCCACTTGACCCGGTGATAGCCGCAGCGGTCACCAGCATCAGAACGTGGATGACGACTCCTGTGACCTGAGACAGGCCAACTCCTGCAACGGCCACGGCAACAGGCACGCCCAAACGCGTGAAGAAGCGGATGTTCATCGCGACAGTGCCGAGGCTGCTCGGCGTCATCAAATTCGCAACCGACGCAGCCCACTGAGTAAGGAATGTGCGCCACACAGGCGGGCGCTGGGGCAGATGGCCGATCATGATCATGGTCATCGCCGCATATGTCACGGCGCTGCCGGCAAGCGCCACGAACAACCAACGATTGTCGTAGCCGTGCCAAAGGTGTGTGGCTGACACCTGCGACAACTGCGCAACCAGCAGATAAGCGGCGGCGGCTCCGAGGATCACGGTGAGCACCGAACGAGGACGCACCCGCTCTATGCGGATATCCGCAATCGGTGCCTCAGGTGCGACAGCAGCGACTGCTTGGCGAAGTTCGCGCAGGAGGCCCCGGTTCTCATGAATGACCGTGCGCATGGATTCGGGCATGGCAAATCTCTGCAACGCCGGCAAGGCTGCGATGACCTGATCGTCATTGAGATACGCCCGAGCGCCGCCGACGGCGGTGTCCACGTCGGTGAGTGCGGCTGCAGTGACCAGCGTCATCGCAATGTCAATGCGCAGTTGCACATCATCGGCTGCAACGCTGCCGGAGGTGGAATTACGTATCCAGAGCCGGCCATCATCATCAACCGAAAAGCTATTTGGCGCGGTGTCCCGCAGCGCGATTCCTGCTGAGTGCGCAGTTGCGACAATCTGCCAAAGTTGAGTGACGATGTCGTGTGCAGCGGCTTCGCTGTCAGCGTGCCAACGATCGAGACTGACACCTGATCGCTCCTTGTAAGCGATAAGTGCGCTCTCGTCATTGATGCGATGGGCGGCGACGAGTGTGCGAGTTGGTACTCCAGCCCTTTCAAGTGCGTAAGACATCAGGGCTGCACGATCGACACTGCGCCGCACAGTGACTCCTGGAGATGCAGCACCGCGGACGCGGAATCCGTTGCGGAGATTGCGCAGCAAGTCCCCACCCTCGAGATCGCGGTCGAGTACCTGCACTTGCAACGGTCCTTGTGTGGTGGACGCTGCGTACTCGCGGCCACGCTCGGTGCTGGTGGCAACTCGTAATTCGGTGACGTCGTAACCATGCTGACGCAGCGCCGCTATCAGCTCCTGCCCCCGCGGACGCGTGCTGGTGACACCAAGAAGCCATCGCAGGAGATAGCCCACAAACGCGCCCACAGCGACGCTCGCGAGGACACCGGACAGGGTGATGCCACCAGAGATTGAGGTGATGATGGTTGCAGTGGTGATGAGTGCCAAGGCGAAGCCGCGCCAGCCGGAACGCCCAGCAAGACGGGCGACGACAGCGAAGGCCACGGTTGCGGCCAGCAGCGGCGAACTTGCGTTACCCAATTCGGGTCGTGTCGCACCGGCGAGAGCGAGTCGAACGGACGCGCTTGCGTAGTGCTCAACCAGCCAGCCCGCGCCGGCAACCACCGACATGGTCGCCCCCAGCGCGATAAGCGAGTCGATGCATTGGCGGAAACGTCGCCGCACGAGCAGATCGATGCTGACGGCGATGGGGAAGAGGAGGAAGCTGATGCCAGCAGCGAGATTCAGGGCGACGACGAAGAATGCGGGGACTGTGGAGCCCACTGTTGCGAGGTCAGCCTGCACTCCTGAGCTGGTGTTGGCGGCGAAGAGCCCGACGAGCACGATCAAGACACCCGCGACAAGGCAGCCGATGGCGGCGACGAGGTCGTAAGGCCGATGCAGGCGCACGGCAATTAAGCCGGTTTCGAGGATGGTCGGCTGACGACGAGTTCCCGGGTGCGCTCCGACGCGATGCTCCATGGCGCTCGCCCCATCGTCCTCAACCACGGCGCGATCGTTGCACGAGTGGCGACCCGCAGCGGACAGCGACATCGGTGTCGGATGGGTGCAGTTAAATAGGGGCATGACAGGGAGTACGAGGGAGCCTTCATTGGAAGACGAATCAGCAGCGCCAGGAGACGGCACAGCCGAAAGCACAGTCGAAGATGTAGCGCCAACCACTGGAGCAGATAGTGGATCGAGTGCGGCCCTTGGCGACGTGTCGATTCACCTTGATCTCACCCCAGCTAACCCGAGCACACCTGCCGACCTAGACCCGCAGCAGCGTGCGGTGGTCGAGCATCGAGGTGCGCCACTACTCGTCTTGGCTGGTCCCGGCACTGGTAAGACCACCACGTTGATCGAAGCTATGGTCGCTCGACTGCAAGGCCCCGATCGTCTGCGCCCTGAGCAGGTCCTGGGCCTCACCTTCGGTAGGCAGGCAGCAGCTGACTGGCGCGATCGCCTCATCTCCAGGCTCGGTGGTGGCTTGGTGCCCGCAGTGTCAACCTTTCATGCCTATGCCTTTTCGCTGGTGCGCCAGCACGCCGACCAACTTGGGTTGATGGCATCGCCTCGCCTGCTTGCTGGTCACGAGGAAGACATCGCGGTGCGCGACCAACTACGCAGCCTGATCCACAACGATGCCGCAGATTGGCCGGACCATTTACGTGCTGCAGGGGTCACTCATGAATTCGCCCGCCAAGTTCGCGCGGCTGTTTCCCGCGCGCGGAGCTTCAACCTTGATGCCGAGCAAGTACGCGCGATGGCTCAATCTGCTCGCAAGCCTGAATGGTCGCTGGTCGCGGACGTGCTGGCGCAATACGAGTTCTGGCTTGAGTCAGCCGATGTTTTCGATTACGCGGGCTTGATCTCCACCGCTGATGCGCTGGCCCGCACTCCGCAGGTGGCCTCGCAGATCCACGATCAGATTCGCGCGGTGTTTGTGGACGAATTCCAGGACACTGATGCCGCCCAGGTGGAGTTACTCAAGGCGATTGTTGGACCCGGCTGTGAGCTGGTGGTCGTCGGTGATCCAGACCAGAGCATCTACGCATTTCGTGGAGCCCAAGTTCGCGGCATCCTCGATTTCGCCGAACATTTTGGAACCGTGGAGCAGCCGGCAATCGCGATGGCATTGCAGACCTGTCGCAGATTCGGGTCGCGGATTCGCGCTGCTGCGGATATTGAGATCAACAAGGTTGACTACGCCGGATCAGCTGTGTGGGCAGCAGCACGAACCGCGCATCGAGATCCGCTGTGTATTGGCAGCGCCACGAACACGAGCACGAGCACGAGCACGAACACGAATGCCAGAGACATCACTGTTGCTGACACCATCACTGCTACCGACTCCGTACATGCTCCGATCGTCTCGTCAGCCACGGCACAAGATTCCGTATCGATATTCCTCGCCGCCGATGCACGAAGTGAGGCGGCTGAGATCGCCGAGCGCATCCGCGCACTTCGTCATGCGGGCGCGCGCTGGGATGACATCGTCGTGCTCACCCGCACTGTTGATCAAATCGAGCCGTTGCGACGGGCCTTTGTTGCAGCGGACATCCCAGTGGCTGCAGCCGGCGATGAAACTCCAATCAGGCGAGACCAGGCTGTTGCACCGCTTCTCGACGCATTGCTCCTGATTGAACGGCCGACCTCGATGAGCGCCGCGGTGGCCAGAGAGTTACTGGTATCGCCGCTATGCGGTGTCGACCCCGCCGATTTACGTCGCATCGTGCGCGATGTGCGTAAGCACGCCGGCGGTGATACCACTCCATCAACGCCTGAAGTCCTGTGCATGCTGGTCGCCGATCCAGAAGCAACCTCGGAGATTAACCCGTCAATTGCGCCCGTTGGTCTGGCTGCATTGAAGGCATTCCACCTCTGCACATCGCGCGCTCGCACCTTACTGAATGACGGTGCGGGGGTGGAGGAAGTGTTGTGGGCGGTGTGGAATGGCAACGGCACATCGCATTCGTGGCCAGCGCGCTTACGTAGGCAGTCACTACGTGGTGGCGCGGGTGGCCGGCGCGCAGACAGAGATATCGACGCCGTGATGACGTTGTTCGAGATGGCTTCTCGCGCAGGACACACCCGGGGCAGAACTTGCCAGGGATTCGTCAGCGACGTTAGGGGTCAGCAAGTCCCAGTGTCCGAAGTGCGCAGCAGCATCATTGGCTCCGCCGTGGCTGTCATGACAGCACATCGGGCAAAAGGCTTGGAGTGGGACCACGTCTTCATAGCTGGCGTACAGGAAGGTGTTTGGCCGAACGTCATCAGCCGCACCGGATTGGTCACTGCTGATGAGATGCAACATGGCGGCCTGTCCACCGTTCCGACCGCGGCCGAATTACTCGCTGAGGAACGGCGTCTGTTCTATGTGTGCGTCACCCGAGCAAAGCGGAGTGTTGTTGTGAGCGCGGTCCAAGGAGCGGATAACTCGCCCAATGATGAACGCCCCAGCCGGTTCCTCATGTCAATGCTGCCAGCGACGGACGGTTTCGATGCGGCAGCAGCAGCCGAATTGGAGCGGGCCGAACCAGGGGCGCACTCGCTGTTGCCGGTGCTACGCACCAGAGGTGCCTCCGCCAGCTCGTTGACCGCATTGGTTGCACAGTTGAGGCGCGTACTTGGGGACAGTGAGACAAGTGCTGAAATCAAGCACGAGGCTGCCCGCCGCTTAGCGATGCTTGCCCAACGGGTGCCAGTCCGACATAACGGTCCGCACCCGGCGTTACCTGAGTCATGGTGGGGAGCCCGGGAGGTGACTGTGGGCCCGCGTCCGGTTCGCCCGCCAGAGCCGTTGAGGTTGTCCCCGACGGCAGTGGAAAGTGTGGCCACGTGTTCATTGCGATGGTTCTTCGAGCGTCAGATGAGCGCCCAGACTTTAACCGGCACTGCGGCGGCGTTCGGCTCGGTCGTCCACGCAGTATGTGAGCACATCGCCCTGTCGCCGACGCAGCTGACTGCGGCGGATGTGGAGCAGGAGATCGATCGCATCTGGGGACAGATGGGCTACCAAGCCACGTGGATTGGCACGCGAGAGCGTGATGTGATGTCGCAGGCAGTTGAACGTTTTCTGGTGTGGCACCAGGAGCAGATTGATGCGGGTGTCACTGTCGCTGGTGTCGAAGTGGACATCCGGGCCGAGGTAACCGTGCTCGATGACACAGGCACTCCCCATGCGGTCGTCATCGCTGGTCGAGCCGACCGAATCGACACAACATCATCGCCATCAAGTGGCACGCATGCGGTGGTCTACGACATCAAGAGTTACAAACGCGCGCCATCGAAGAAGGATGTGGCCACGAACATCCAGCTCGCCTTGTACGCCCTGGCTGTTGAGAAGGGCGGCACCGACAAAGTTCCTGATGCCGCAAGCGTGGATGCCGGGCTGGTGTTGGTAAAGGTGCCAGCGAAGGTGAGGTCGCCGCTGCCAAAGGTGATGACGCAGTCGGGTGTCGACCAAGGTGATTTTGATGTTGAGCCGGTCTTGGCTTCTGCGGCTGCAACCCTGCGTGCCGAGGTCTTCGAAGCGTTACCAGGTAAGCACTGTGACTTCTGCCAGATGAAGGTGTGCTGCCCGGCGAAGATGCCGAGCGACAAGGTGCAGTCAGATGAGGATACGGAGACTGCCGATGATGATGACTGACAAGATGCTCGCATCAATCATGTTTGGTGATGACGGAAGTGGAAAGTCGTGGTCGCAGGAGCAATGGGACGCGATCACTGCCCCCTTCGCCCCTCACCTGGTCGTGGCGGGCGCCGGTTCGGGTAAGACCACTGTTATGGCCGCTCGGATCGTGTGGCTTGTTGCACAAGACCTGGTCGACCCTTCTGCGGTGCTCGGTCTGACGTTCACAAACAAGGCGGCCCGCGAATTCAACGAGCGGGTTGAGCGTGCATTGCGGCGACTTGGGAGTGGGTCTGCCTCAGCTGACTCCTTCGAGGCGCTGCCGTTGATCTCCACCTACCACTCATTCGCCCAGACGCTGCTCGGCACCCATGGCCTGCGGCTCGGCTATGAGCCCGGTGCCGAGTTGCTCAACGAGGTCACGCGCGCTCAGATGGCGATGCGCGTCGTGGCGCAGACTCGGTTACCGCTACAGCACGTCTCTGACCGCCTGATTGACGTCGCCGGGCAAGTGATGTCCGTCGACGACCTGTTAGCGGAGCGGTTGATTGACCCTGTGCAGCTGCGTGAATCAGCTGAGGCAGAAATCGAGAGGGCGAGCACATCAACGCGCTCTAATGATGTTCTGCGCAAGATCATCATTGCCTGTCAGCGGCGAATCGAGTTAGCGCAATTGGTGCAGGAGTTTCGGCAAGCGAAGGCAGATGCCTTCGTCGCCGACTTCGCCGACCAAATGCGTGCTGCGGCAGATGCCGCCCATCGTTTGAGGGCAGGCGACGCCGCTGCAATCGAGAACATCCGGGGACAGTTCCAAGCTGTGTTGCTGGATGAATATCAAGATACATCTGTGGCGCAGCGGGTAATGCTGCAGTCACTCTTCGGCGATGGCCATCCGGTTATGGCAGTCGGTGATCCCTGTCAGGCGATTTACGGCTGGCGCGGCGCAAGCGTGTTCAACATGGACCATTTCGTTGATGACTTTGCGGTCGCACCGGGCACACCAGCCACGAAGAGTGATCTGACATACGTGCGGCGCTGTGCTCCTGAGATCTTGCAGGTGGCCAATGCTGTGAGTGCGGAGATTCGCTCCGCTCATCCAATCGTCCAGGAGTTACGAACACCCGAGGGTGACGCCAGGCAGGGCCGCTTCGTGATCGCCTTCCATGAGGAGTACGACAGTGAGACTGAGTGGCTTGTCGATCAAGCGAAAGCGGCGTTGCGTGACGCAGCGCCGGAGGACATCGCAGTCTTATGCCGAAAGAACCGTGACGTTGCAAGGATGGCGGCTGCCTTCGACTCGGCTGGGATCGCCTATCAGGTCAACAGCGTAGGCAGCCTGCTCGCACGCCCTGAGGTGGCTGATGTGCGAGCGGTGCTGCAGTTGCTACACGACCCGGCGGCGAATGTCGCCTGCTTGCGAGTCTTGACCAGCCCCCGCTGGGCACTCGGCGTGCGCGACCTCGCAGCGCTTGGGGCACATGCTGCGAAGTTGTCAGGGTTCACGTTGCCGGAAACCGGCGCCACTCTTGATGAGCGTCTTGATGAGGCAGTTCAGGGCCGCGATGAAGCCGACTTATCGGCGCTGATCGAAGCAGTGGATGACGTCGCCCTCAATCGCGATGCACTCGCGGGCCAGCTATCCGATGAAGCGCGCCTGCGTTGCAAGGAACTCTCCACTGAGATTCGCCGGCTTCGAGCCCATGTTGGTGAGCCATTACACGATTTAATCCGGCGAGTGATCGACACCTGCGGTATCGGGGTGGAGGTGCTCTTGGCGCCTGAGTCGCTTCGCAGCACCAAGGTCACGGCTTTGGATGCCTTGGTTGACGCGGCAGGCGATTTCCTCAGCTTGGACGGTGAAGCATCGCTGGCATCGTTCCTAGCGTGGTTGTCCGACGCCGAGAACACCCAACGTGAGCCACGCTTGCCAGACCTCGGACTGGGGGCCGGTATCAGATTGATGACTGTGCACGGGAGTAAAGGTCTTGAATTTGATGTGGTGCTCTTGCCGTCATTAAGCGATGGAGTGTTCCCCACGACACAGATGCGGCCGATGTGGCCATCATCGCCCGTGGGGTTGCCGAGTAGCTTGATGGAAGAGCGCGAAGAAGCACATAAGTCCGCGTGGTACCCCAACTACGCAACTGGACCGGATGACAAACAAAAGACGCAATATCGCGATGAGATGCGCGCACTCCACATCCTGGAAGAACGCAGGCTGGCATACGTCGCCATCACTCGTGCGCGCTCTCTGGTGATTGCCAGCGGACACATCTGGGGGTCAATGGCGAAGACTGCTCGCACTCCCTCGCCATGGCTGCTGACGATGCAGCAGCACATCAACGCTGGCGCTCCGGGAGTCATCGACACTTGGGCGGATGCACCTGCTGATCCCAAACGCGATGTGGACGAGTCAATCGGTGCGGCCACCTGGCCAGTCATCATGCCCGAGGCTCAGCGTGCGCGGTTGTTTTCGGCGATTGCGGCAGTGCGTAATGCAGAGCGTGACAAAGCACTGGAGGACCTCGCATCGGAGTCAGATAGTGACGCTGATGATGAAGTCAGCGCTCTCCATGGTGGTGAGCGCCTTGGAGGGCTCAGTGAAGGTGAGCGGGAGCTCGTCGAACGATGGGATCGAGATATCGCGGTGTTGGAAAGTGAAAGCGCCGAGGATTTCGCACTCGTGCGTTATGTCCGCTTACCCGCCAGTATCACCACAACTGATGTCATGCGCATCGCTGAGAATCGAGAAGCATTCGCCATCGATCTGGCTCGACCAATGCCCCGTATCTCATCAGTGGCAGCCCGCAGAGGAACCGACTTCCATGCGTGGGTGGAGCAGCGGTGGCGAGGAGATCTGGGATTGGTGTCACCGGCAGATGCCGAAAGCGTCGATCCCACGTGGCGGCCTGATCCGGACTTAGCTGCGCTGATGGAGTCCTTCGACAACGGGCCATTCGGCAATCGCCCACCGTTTGCGGTCGAGGTTCCGTTCAGCACCGTTATCGACGGGGTGCCGGTGAGAGGCCGAATCGACGCCGTTTTCGCACTCGATGATGGCACGTGGGAGGTGATTGATTGGAAAACTTCTGTGAAGGAGAATGCGGATGAGAATCAACTTCGCGTCTACAGGAAAGCGTGGGCGGAGATTCGCGAGGTTGACCAATCCATCGTGAGCGCTGGTTTCCACTATGTGCGAACCGGCGCAACCATCATGTTGGATGACCCGGCCGCGGACTTGTCCGGGTTACTCCGAGGCCAGTGACGCGAGGCGTTCCTTGATCTGGATGACCGATGGGTTCGTCAAGGAGCTTCCGTCGCTGAAGTGCAGCGTGGGCACTGTCTGGTTGCCACCGTTGGCATTGATGACGAAGTCAGCCCCAGCGGGGTGCTCCTCGATATTAATCTCGGAGAACGTGATGCCTTCGCGGTCGAGCTGCTTCTTCAGTCGCTGGCAGTATCCGCACCAGCTCGTGGAGTACATGATGAATGTGCCGGCGGCCGGGTTTGCATCGACTGACATGGGGTCATCCTCTCAGATGTGCGGCGTGGTTGGATCGCCTGTATGAGCAGCTCAGCGGACACCAGATTCGCCCCGGATGCTGCAGCATTGCTTGCTGGGTTAGATGACCATCAACGCGAGGCCGCAATGTCGGTCTCCGGCCCGATGCTCATCGTCGCGCCGGCAGGTTCCGGCAAGACGCGCACCATCGTGCATCGCATCGCCTATGGCATTCAGGTGGGTGCCTTTGAGGCAGAACACACGATGGCCATCAGCTTCACTAACCGCGCCGCTGGTGAGTTGCGTGATCGTCTGCAGGCTCTCGGAGCACACAAGGTGACGGCGCGGACTTTCCACGCCGCAGCCCTTAGACAGTTGCGTTTCTTCTGGCCCAGCACCGAAGATCGACCCCTTCCAACCCTTCGGACAGATCGTGCGGTGGTGCTTTCAGAGATTGCATCCCTGCCCGTTTTCGATTTGGACTCATCGTCAATCAAACAGGTTGTGACACTCATCGAGAGTGCGAAGGCGCAGGCGTTTGGCCCTGAAGGCATCCAAGAATTCATTCTCGGCCAGCGGTTGTTGCCTGACGTCACGATTGACCGGCACATTGTAGGTGAGATTTACAGCAGCTATGAAGATGCCAATGTCGCCGCGAACACCATGGATTTCGATGATGTGATAGCGCGTCTCGTTGGGATTTTCGATGCGCAACCAGCGACTGCTGCTGCTGTCCAGCGGCAATACAGGCACCTCACTGTGGACGAGTTCCAGGACACCACTGTCATGCAGCGAGCCTTGCTAACGGCATGGACGGGCCCTGCACGGGATGTCTGCGCTGTTGGTGATCCGCACCAGTCCATTTACGGATTCGCTGGCGCCAGTGCGGATGCAATGCAATGGTTCGGCCGCACATACAGCGGGTGTGAGACGGTTCGTCTGGACACTTGCTACCGATCCACTCCGCAGATCATCCGTTTTGGGGCCCGCATCCGGGCCGCGTTAGATGATCGGACGACGGTGCGATCAGTTCGGGATGCTGGTGCTGAGGTAAGCGTTTTGCCCGCTTTCGCAGATGAGATCACTGAGATCCGAAGCATCGCCGCGGCCATCAGCGACCTTGTGCGCGATGGGGCGGAGCCTTCGCACATCGCAGTGCTCTCTCGAATCAGCGCCCAAGGGGCACTGATGGAGGAGGCATTGGCGAGCTGGGGGCTGCCGGGCATCACTGCCGCACCTGCTGGTTATTTCAGCCGGCCGCTTGTCCGCAAAGCCATCACCCTCCTGCGCGGAGCGAGCCACGATCCGCGCGCATCGGAGGTGCCGCTGGCGGACTCTGTTGCAGATGTTCTGAGCACTATGGGTTGGGAGCCGGTGTTGCCCGCACTGACCGGCAGCAAGAGGCAGGACTGGTTGTATCTCCAGGCGTTGGTGCGCTGCGCCAAGGACTTCGAACACCTGCATCAGGCGGCGACGCTCGCAGAGTTTGTGATTGAACTGGATCGCCGCGCTGATTTGGCATCGCCGCCGACTGTCCACGCTGTGTCTCTGCTGACCGCCCATGCGAGTAAGGGCTTGGAGTGGCCGCATGTGTTCATCATTGGCATGTCTGAGGGCTTGTTCCCATACGGCTCGAAGCTGACCGAGGCGGCGATGGCGGAGGAGCGCAGGTTGTTCTATGTTGCGGCGACTCGCGCACGTGACTCGCTGACGGTGTCAGGGTTTGGCCGCTTCTCGTCATTGGTTGCAGGCGCGTCCTGAACTTCTAGGTGCATCCGCAAGCGGGGTGCGGCGCAACACCCACGGTCGCGATTGATGCGATCGCATCCCAGGCCAGCACTTCACTGCACCCCTCGGGCAGTAAGCCGTCCGCAAACGCGAGCGCCCGCCCCGCAGCCACGGCAGCAGCAAGTGAGATTGCGTGAGTTGCGGGCTTCGGCGGTGTACTGACAATCAGTGACGGGTCACCGCAGGAGGCACTAGTGGCGCTGTTACTGGCGTGGCGTTGCGTTAACTGCCAACAACGCGTGCAGGCCGATACCCCCGGGATTACCCAAGGGCCACACGTCATCCGAGAGCCAGCAACGCTTACGCACATATGCGGGACTCCAAGTCGTTGATACTCATCAGCGATGTGAGTTGCCAGCATTGGATCGTTGGTTGGGCTGAAGGTGGCGATGATCACCGCGTGAGCAGGCATCTGTGCAGGGGACTCCTTGATCTGCGCGGTTCTTCCCATGTTCCGCGTCCGCGCTCCCGGGTGTGTGTGCTGCCAAGGGGCGTCAACGATTTGCACACCAGCACCCCTGCAGATGTCCTCTATTGCCTGCACGAGTGGAAGTGAGCCGACCACTGCAATCCCCGTGCTCAGTCGCGATCGTGCCACCGTGCCGGAGTCGTCGGCAAGATCATCGGCAACCCGAGATGTGGCTTCTGCAAGGGCCGATGCGGATACCGGGACGTGGGCATCTCGGGAAGTCACGGGCTTTGGGGCGAGAACGCATCCAGCCGAGATAAGCGCATCCAAGATCGGCTGCAGATGAGGATCCGCCTCGACAACGGCGCTGTAGGGGAGCGACCCGTCCAATGTCGTCACCCATGCGGCGATGGGGGCGAGGTTCTCTAGCGGTCCATCGAGTACCAGCGAGGGGTGAGGTCCGATAGTGAGCCGAGTGTGACTTTCCCATAACGGCGCACAACCTGGGCGCAGACGGGGTCGGCCATGTGAGTCGGTGGCGTAGGGAGTGCAGACAGCGCCGGTAGTGGAGGGGGCGCTCGTACAGGAGTGGGTGCTCGGAGTCATGGACCCCACATTCGTTTACGTTGGCTGTGGACGGCACCTGCGTTCCACAAGCCCTCCGTGGTATGCGGATGACAACACTTCTCATCCGCACACCACGGTGCAGTCAGTCGCGAAAGCGACTGACTGTCATACCGGGATCAAGCCTTGGGCAGGAACTTGTTAATTCCGCTGCCACAGTCAGGGCACTTTGCTTTGGCCATGCGGCGACCCTTGTCGTTAACGACAATCTCGCCACCGGTCACGTTCTTCTTGCCCTTGCACTTGAGGCAGTGAATTTCGCCTGTGAAGGTGTCGGCCATGAAAGACCCTTTCTCGCGTGCGGACACCCCGGTTGGGGTGCTCTTCGTGAGCCTGAACGTAACCGAGGGCATGGGCATCTCGCGCGTGTATGGATGTGTTGCGCGCGTGTCTTACGTCTCTGACCTCAATTCACGCGTGAATTGTCCAAATTGACGGTTTTAGCGCTGCGCTGACCTGTACTCCGCTGACCAGCCCTGCACTGCACTGACCTGCACTGCACTGCAGGGCATGAACCCCCAGACAAAGCGAGACCCTCTCGTTCGCGTTTGCATGTGCCTTCCCCTTGCACACGCCGCCCGCGCTCGAGAGGGGCTCGTTATCAGCAGGGTACGCGCCACGGGTGATGCGGTCAATGCTTACGAGTTGACGCATCGCTAGCGTTCCAGCGCATGAGCCGGTCATTGGAAGCGCAAGTGCGAGAGCTTGCAGTCAGCTTCGGGCTCGCTGACGTTGAGCTGCGTCGTTCGGGCCGGCGCAAACGATCTGTCTCCGCATTTCGCGAGAACGGTCGGATGATCATCGCCGCACCGGCTCGTATCGGCGCCGATGAGTTGCTTGAAAGTGCGCGCTGGTTGTTGACGAAGGTCTTGGACAAGGAGCGCGCCGGGGAATCAGATAGTGAATTAGCAGCGCGGGCTAAAGCGCTGGCAAGCCGTTATCTGCCAGCATCGATACCAACCATCGTGAACATCCGCTGGACGGATTCGCGATCAACCTGGGGTTCGTGCACCAGTGCTGAGGGATCCATCCGAATCTCGCGAGCATTACGCGGGATGCCGCAGTGGGTCATCGATTACGTCATCGTTCACGAACTAACCCACCTCATTGAGGCCAATCACGGGCCGCGGTTCTACGAACTCGGAAGTGCTTATCCGCGGTGGGAGGAGGCCCGATCTTTCTTGGAGGGAGTTAGCTGGCAAGCGCAGCACGGTGCAGGAGTGTCAGCACAATCGGCGGAATCACAAACTCCGCAGGCGTTGGATACCGATGCGTTGAGCGCGCAGGTGCCGAACAGCGGTTCGAACCTCACCCAAGACACCACCGGCAGTGCTGTTAACGCCCAGGTGCCAGAGCGAGTAGCGGCACCTGCTTTGTCTACGCCCCCGGCTTTGCCGTCGCTTCCGCCGTCCTCATTGGCAGAGCAACTTGATCTCTTTGACAACGAGAACTAGCTGAACTGTCTGCCTTGGCTGGCTCATTACTCGGGCATCCCAGGATCCGCAGCGCCGATCGCATCGATGAAGCTCGTCGGATCTGCCAGATCGTCAGCTCCGGGCAGTAAATCAGGGTGACCCCACAACCCATCTCGCACCGCGACTCCGTGACTCTCGGTGATCCTTCGCCATAACTCAGCCGCCTCGCGTACGCGCCTGGGGTTGATCTCCAAACCAACGAGGGCACCTAGTGCCTGCTGCGCTGGACTGTTGGTTGCCCGCCGCCGGCGGTAAGCCTCATCGAGCTGTGCCACTGGCACCCACTCTGGGCTGGCATCTGCGCACACCACATCGGTCCAGCCGTCCACGAGAGCGATCAGGGTCTGCAGCCTTGAAAGTGCCATTTCCTGGGCCGGCGATTGCGCGGGCTCGAGCACTCCCGAATGAAGTAGCTCCTGCATCGCCTCCGCATTGGTGGGATCCACTGACTGCATCGCCTCGGCGATCTTGGATTGGTCGATATGCACACCGCTGCTGTGCGCGAGTACCGCGTTGCGGATTAAGCCTGGTAGCCATGTCGCGGTTGCAGCGAGTCTGTGCGCGGCGACCTCGCGAGTCACGATCCACGGATACACCTGATCGGCAGGCAGTTCCAAGCCGCTGGCCCATTGATCGATGGCAGCAGGTAGCACCGCAGCCGCATTCGTCGGCGCAACCATCGGCAGCTCGGCGGCGTACAGCACGTCGT
>RFTO01000091.1 GCA_009923375.1 Actinomycetota bacterium
ACTCAACCCTCGCTGGGGTTGAGTCGGTTGTCGACCTTGTTGCATTGCGCGAGGAGATGGCTGACCTTGAAGTGGCGGCCAGCGTTCCCGACTTATGGGATGACCAGGCCAATGCCCAGAAAATCACCAGCCGACTCTCGTTTGTGCAGGGCGAGATAAACAAGGTGCTCTCCTTGCGCAGTCGGCTGGATGACCTGGCGGTGCTCGTGGAATTAGCTCAGGCTGAGGACGACCAAGGAACTCTCGACGAGGCAGGTAAAGAACTCGTCGAACTACGTCGCGCTATTAGCGAGTACGAAGTGCGCACGCTCCTTTCCGGGGAGTACGACGAGCGCGACGCCCTGATCACCATCCGCTCGGGTGCCGGCGGTGTGGATGCCGCCGATTGGGCCGAGATGCTGTTGCGTATGTACGCGCGATATTGCGAGCGACACAACTGGCCAGTGGAGGTCTATGAGACGTCCTACGCGGAAGAAGCGGGAATCAAGTCAGCCACCTTCTCAGTGAAAGCGCCTTATGCCTACGGCACATTGAGTGTGGAGCAGGGAACCCATCGATTAGTGCGTATCTCACCTTTCGATAACCAGTCCCGTCGGCAGACCTCGTTTGCTGAAGTAGAAGTAATCCCCGTGATTGAGCAATCCGACACGGTCGAGGTCAACGATGACGACTTACGAGTTGATGTCTATCGCTCATCTGGCCCCGGTGGGCAGGGTGTCAACACCACCGACTCGGCAGTGCGCATCACCCACCTTCCCACCGGCATCGTGGTCAGTTGCCAAAACGAGCGTTCGCAGATTCAAAACAAGGCCACCGCGATGGCAGTGCTGCAATCCAAGTTGTTGGTCCGTCGCCGCGAGGAGGAGCAGGCGACTCTCGATGCCCTTAAAGGAGACACCAGCGCTTCTTGGGGCAACCAGATGCGATCGTATGTATTGCAGCCTTACCAGATGGTCAAGGATCTGCGCACCGAATACGAAACCGGCAACACGGCAGCGGTGCTCGACGGCGAAATTGACGAGTTCATCGAGGCTGGCATTCGCTGGCGCCGTTCCACTGAGCGCTGAGTCGCTGACCTGCGCATTCACCGCCGCGGCGACTGATAACCTTGCCGCGCCCCGTCCTCGTAGCTCAGGGGATAGAGCATTGGCCTCCGAAGCCATGTGCGCAGGTTCGAATCCTGCCGGGGACACGCACAGAAATGACGCGCTGAGTATCCCTTTTTGTTGAATCATCAACTATTCTTGGCTCTGCTTGCCCATGCACACCACAAAGTCGTCACTATAAAGTCGTAGGAGTCATCACCGTGAACATTGCCCTGTGGATCGTCCAGGCACTACTGGCCTTGGCGCTTCTTGCATCCGGCACGCCCAAGACCTTTGGCGGCAAGGCCAAGCTCATGCAAGACCCCAAGATGACTTGGGCCCAGGACTTCCCCGATAGCACTGTGCGGTTCATTGGACTCGCTGAGATTGCCGCAGCACTGGGCTTGATAGCTGCTCCGCTGCTTGGTGTCTGGATGTGGTCTGTCGTGGCGGCCGCCGCCGGTGTCATGGCGCTGATGGCTGGCGCCGCGGTGGTGCACCTGCGCCGCAAAGAGAACCAAGCCATCGCTGTGAACATCGTGTTCATCCTGCTTGCCGCCTTCGTGGTGTACGGCCGCATCGTGGAGCCTCTGCACGCATAAGGATCCGCATGTCCCTACATTCGCCTGACGGCGGTGCGATACTCCCAGCATGACCGAACATCAGCAGTATTCAGTTGTCGCCAGTTTGCCTGGATTCGAATTGCGGGAGTACCCCGCGTACTCCACCGTCAGCATCACGATGAAAGAGTCCTTTGACCAATCGGGTAACCGCGCGTTCACCCCGCTCGTCCGCTATATCGGCGGTAGCAACTCCGATGGCCGTCAGATTGCGATGACAGCGCCGGTGATCCAGGAGCCTCAGTCCGATGGTGAACAGTTAGTGCAGTTTGTGATGCCGGCTGGGTTCACCGCGGCGGACATGCCTGCACCGCAGGATGCGCGATTAGCCTGTCAGGAGATGCCAGCGCACCTTGCCGCCGCAATCCGTTACTCAGGATTAGCCACTGAGAGCGCCTTCCGCAAACAGCTGGCGCGTTTGGAAAGAGCACTTGCAACCGCTGGATATGAAGCGGCTGGCCCAGCGCGTTCAGCGAGATTCGACCCACCGTGGAAGCCACCATTCATGCGACACAACGAGGTCATCGTTCCGGTGCAACCATCGGTTGTTGCCTAACCCGACAATCAGGGGTCGGCCTCTCATCGACTACTCGTGAGCGGGGCAGATGCTGCGGCCGATTTCCTTGGCCACATCAATCACAGCTCGCACATCCGACTCATCGGTGCGGTAATTCACGAAGCACGGACGCAGATAAGTGGTGGCATCGATCTGCCCGGGGGAGATGAACACCCGACCATCGCGTTGCATGGCGAAGGTAAGTGCCATGTTGTGTGCATTGATATCTGGGCAACCGGGGAGTACATGACGCAGCGGTGCAATGGAGAGCTGCGGGCTGTTGGGTAGCGTCTCGAACTCCGGATCGGCTTGACCAAGGGAGTACATCAACTGCGCGAGTTCGAGATGTTGCGCCACTGCCTCGCGCATCCTGTCGGCTCCGTACACCAAGAATGCGAGCCACAACTTCACCGCGCGCGCCGGCCGCGAATACTCCAAAGTCATATCTACCGGATTGAGAGCGCCATCCTCATGTGGCATATACGCCTCGTTGTGCGAAAACGCGCGGGCAAGCGGCGTGTGGTCTTTCATCAAAACTGCGCTGCATGCCTTCGGCACGAAAAGCCATTTGTGCGCATCGATACTTAACGAATCCGCGCGCTCAAGTCCGGCGAAGAGCGCGCGAGCCTGCGTCGTTCCAGCGGCAGGTAATCCGTAGGCACCATCGACATGCAGCCACATCCCATGATCGGCGGCAATATCGGCCAATGCGTTGATGGGATCCACCGCGCCGGTGAGAGTTGTCCCGCCCGTTGCAACGATGGCCATCGGGCGCACTCGAGCAGCGAGGTCCACCGCGATGCGCTCGCGCAAAGCATCCACGTTCATGCGCCGCTGCGAGTCGATCGGAATCGAGCGGATTGAATCGCTGCCAAGACCGAGTACCTCAACTGCGCGGCGAACTGAATAGTGCGCTTCATCCGATACGTACACCGCAGCGCGCACGCCGTTCATGCCGGTGCGCCTCGTGCCAGGAAACATGCGTTCCCGTGCTGCCGCCAAGGCAGTCAAATTGCTGACCTGTCCGCCGCTGGTGAAGGAGCCGCCATCCACTGGGTAGCCGAGATACTCGCCGAGCCAGCGAAGGGCTTGCTCCTCAACTCGGTTTGCAGCCTTACTATCCACACACACATTCACGTCATATGCAGCGACCAGCATGTCGGCGAGCACGCCGACCTCCAGTCCGCTGGCGCCGATGAAGGCCAGATATCGAGGTCGGCTTTGCGCCCATGAGTTGTCCAGGACATCTGCAACAAAGTCGATTCCAGCAACCGCATCCATGCCAGCTGCTGGAAGTGCTCGCTGCAAAAGCTCAGTCAGTTCAGCGGATTGCTGCGGCTCGCTGGGGCGAGGGTGATCGAACTCCTGCCATGCGCGCTCGACAATCTGTGCGGCGCGGGCGAGCGCTGCTTCGCGGGTTACGCCGAGGTCGAGCGGATGATCTTTGGCCACGAGCGGTCAGCCTGCCATGAGTGCAGTGCGATAAGGAACCAGGGCTGATGTGCTGTTTATCCCAATGACGCCGACGAGCGCTCCATCGCGACGGTATTCGGCCACACATTCGCCAGATGGCTCGCCACCAACAATGACGATCTCATCAGCGATACCTGGCAGACCGAAGGACTGCACCTTGCAGTGGTACTGATCTGACCAGAAGGACGGCATCGGTGCGAACGGAGTCTGGTCCGGCTGGCCACCAGTGAGAAGTGTCGCGAGGGTGGCGCCGGCGCGTTTGCCAGTGTCGGTGGGCAGGTTCCAATGTTCGATTCGACGAGCAACCCCGGGGAACAACGCATTTTCATAACGCGCGACATCGCCGACAGCGACGAATGGCGCAGGGGAGCCAACGACGCGCAGCGAAGAGTCAGTGAGAATCCCGTCGGAGAGGTCGATGTTGTTGCCAGCAAGCCACTGTGTGTTCGGCACCGAACCAACCGCCTCAAGCACGACATCGGCTTCAAGTGATGAATCATCATCAAGGACCGCACCGGTCACTCGGTCATGGCCAGTGAACTCAGTGATGCTGCGGCCAAAGTGGAAGCGGACGCCGTGCTCCTCGTGATGGGCTTGCATCCCCGCGCCGAGAATGGTTCCAAGGGGGCGATACATCGGCACCGGGTCCAAGGTGACGATGTCCACCTCGCAGCCGAGTTGCCGGGCCGTGGCTGCCACCTCGCAGCCGATGAAACCGGAACCGAGAATGACGATCCGTGCGCCTGGCACAAGCTGTTCGCGCAAGGCGTGCGCGTCGGCTGCCGCACGCAGGAAATGACGCCCGTTTCTGGGGCCGGGGATGTTGAAATCACGCGGACGAATACCGCTGGCGGCAACTAATGCGTCGAAACCCACTATCGAGCCGTCTGCCAAGGTGATTGTTCGTGCTGATAAATCGCAGGCCACTACTGCGCTGCCGAGTTGCCAGGTGACATCGGCTACCGATGCTTTGCGACGAAACTCAAGAGTGGACATGTCGAGGCCGGACTTCAACGCTTCCTTACTCAAAGGCGGCCGGTTGTAAGGCATGTGCGGTTCGTCGCCGATGACGGTGATCTCTCCAACGAACCCGTTGGCGCGCAGAGATTCCGCGGCACGCAGGCCCCCAAGGCCCGCGCCGACGATTACAACTGTTGTCACGATGCCAGTGGATCAGATGTCGGTCAAAGTGATGGCTTGCATCGGACAGACATCTGCTGCGGCTTCAACTGCTTCGCGCATATCTTCATCAACCTCGTGGGTAAGGACGTTTAATTTGCCGTCAGCGTCAAGCTCGAACACTGTCGGTGCCTCAAAACAGCACTGGCCGTAGTGCTGACACTTAGTCATGTCCACATCGATCTTGATAGACATCAGGCTTTCTCCTCGATTCGCGAAGGGTAGAGATCTTTACTCGGCGTGCGGATTCCGCGGAACTCCCAATCACCACCGAGAGCAGTGGAGATTACCTCTTCGCTCTCAGTCGGCTGGGCTCCGACGTCATCGCGAATGGGTGTCGGGCCGGTGACGATGTGGTTGCGCAATGTTCCCAAGCCCTCCACCTCGACCTCAACCACATCACCGGGCTCAACAGGTCTGCTGTTTGCGGGTGTGCCAGAGAAGAGGATGTCGCCAGGAACCAACGTGATGGTGCGGGCGATGTCAGCGACAAGGTAGTGCATGTCCCACTCCATGTTTGCGGTGTTGTCGTCTTGCTTTACAACC
>RFTO01000092.1 GCA_009923375.1 Actinomycetota bacterium
ACCGCGCGTCATGGCCGAGTCTCTCTTTGCGGCCGCTGTACGCGACCAGCTTTATGAGCGGGTCTGCGCCGACGGCGCTGCGCCGGTCTATGTGCGGTTGTTGGAGGAGGGTTGCGTGCCGCTCGTTCCGGAGCTGGGGATGGAGGAGATGGCGAGCTGGCTGGCTGCTCGGAGCCTGCTGGTGGAGGCGGCCGCTGGCGTGTCTCTTCCGGCGGAGCTGGTGGTGCTGGAGCAGGGGCGCGCGGAGGTGGAGCGTGGCTGGTCGCTGACGCTGCTGCGCGTTATCCTCTCAAAGCATCGGGCTTTTGTGTGCCACCTGCGCGACCGATACCGACATAACTTCGGGGGAGACATCATGGGATTTAGATATCGACGCAGCGTCCAGGTGATTCCCGGACTGCGACTCAATTTCAGTAAATCCGGCATCGGATATTCCGTCGGGATGCGCGGCGCCAGAATCAGCCACAGCCCCACTGGCCGGGTGACGAGGTCGGTTGGAATCCCCGGCACTGGGATGTATTACGTCACCACGCGTGGCAGCGGTGGGCGCAGGCGATCGGCCAACCAATCAACAGCGCACAGTCGTGCCACTGCGGCTCAAATTGAGACTTTGCAGCAACAGATTGCACACCCCGGACCTTGGTCTCCGCCGTCTGCAGGTTTATTTGCCAGCAGCGAGGAGCGGCAGTTAGTCAGGGCGTGGCGCGACAACGACACTCACACTCTGATCGCATTAGCTGGACTGCCTGGGGTGTCCCGGGTGCTCGCCTGTGTGATGAGCATGCTCAAGCTCGCCGGCACGGATGCGACGCCGCTACTGCCTGCCTTCGAATCCCTCTTCCACGACAACGTGGATATAAACGGCGACCGCCTCCTGCGCAAATGCGCCAGTGGGTTGGCGCTCACCATCGGTGTCTGCGACGGCGTGAGCGCGTCCCTACCAGCTGGTAAACAAGCGCTGGGGTTGGCATACGCGGAAATCCTGCAGGCAGGTGAACGCTATGCAGATGCCTTAAGCATCCTGGACATGCTCACAGCCGCGCCGGTGATCACGCTCAGCAAGGTGGACATCCTCTCGCTCACCCAAGCATGGGATCAAGTACTCACATTGACCGAAAGTGCGCAGGCCGATGACGACATCGGGATCGCGTTGCTCGTGCATCGGGCGCGGGCATTTCGAGCGCAGCGCCTGCCTGATGCAGCTCTGGAGACTCTCAAAGAGTTCAATCTGCGCAGTGTCGACCCAGATGCGAAAGTGCAGATCCTGCTCGAGCGAGCTCAAGCACATGAGCTGGCTGGGCAGCACGCTGCTGCGAGGAAGGACGCCCAATCGGTGCTGGTGCTGCATGCGGACAACCCAGTTGCGCGGGCATTGGCTGTGCCCACTGCCTGAGCAGGCACTCCAGCATGTGAGCCCACCTTCTCCTGTGGACTGCGTCGCTGCGCAAAGCCGTTCCCAGACGCCCTCCTCGGTGGTAAGTTCGCGCGAGTTCGCCTAAGCCCCATGCTCGGGTGATTCAACTAGACGCTTTCCGTGGCGTCTTGTCGCGAAAGGACCCCTTATGTCAGTCTCTATCCGCAAGGCGCTCGCCGTTGTGGCGACCGCTGCGGTCGCGTTCACCATGGCCGCGTGCAGCAACTCCACGAACGCAGGAACCTCATCCAGCACCGATGCGCCAACCGGCACAACTATCACGGCACCCGCAACTGTCGCCGCCGATGGTGTGCTCTCCGTCGGCGTGGATGCCACATACCCGCCGAACGAGTCGGTTGCCGCTGATGGCAAGACTGTTGAGGGCATGGACATCGACCTCGTCACCGAGGTTGCCAAGCGCATGGGCCTGACAGTGAAGTGGACCAAGGCCGGCTTCGACTCGATTATCCCCGGTATTCAGTCTGGCAAGTACGAGATGGGCGCTTCGTCGTTCACCGACAACCCCGAGCGCGAGAAGGTCGTCGACTTCGTGACGTACTACTCCGCTGGCACGTCGTGGGTAGCTAAGACCGGCGCCACGATTACTCCTGACACTGCCTGCGGCATGACAGTCGCTGTGCAGCAGGGCACGGTTCAGGTCGATGACGCAAACGCTCGCTCCAAGACCTGCACCACGGCTGGCAAGTCGGCCATCACGATCAAGCCTTTCGAAGCGCAGACCGACGCCACGTTGGCTGTGTCCAATGGCAAGGCAGATGCGTTCCTGGCTGACACCCCCGTTGCCATCGATGCTGCCACGAAGTCCAATGGCGTTCTGGCCCTCGTGGGTAGCGTCTACGACACAGCTCCGTACGGCTTCGCACTGCCGAAGAACGTCCCCGGCTTGGCGACAGCTGTTCAAAGCGCAGTGAACGCCATGATGGCCGATGGCACCTACATGACCATCTTGAAGAAGTGGGGCGCGCAGGCAGGTGCAGTCACGACCTCGGTAATCAACGCAGCCGCCGCGAAGTAAGCGCGGAAGCGACAGAAGTAACGGCGCAGCAGTGGCCCTCGACTCAGGCCAAATCGGCAGACCGGCTCGCATTCGAGCCGTGCCCGTGAGGCACCCTGGTCGTTGGGTCACTGCTGCGATCGTGTGTTACCTCGCCATCTTTGGCGTCTACGTTGTCTCCACCAATCCACGTTTCGAGTGGGCTGCGCAGTGGCATTACGCGTTCTCCTCATCAATCCTCGACGGAGTCCGCTCAACCCTGATCATGACTTTCGCCGCAATGGCGATCGGCATCATCGGCGGAGTAATCCTGGCGATCATGCGCCTGTCCCCCAACCCGATCTTGTCGCGCGGCGCGTGGTTTTTCATCTGGGTGTTCCGCGCCACCCCGGTTCTCGTTCAACTTCTTGTGTGGTCCTACCTCGGATCCCTGTTCCCCAGCCTCGGCGTGGGCATCCCCTTCGGACCGTCGTTCCACCGCTGGGAAACCAACCAACTCATCTCTGCGCTGATGGCGGCGTTGCTGGGTTTGGGCTTGAACGAAGCCGCCTACATGGCTGAGATCGTCCGCGCCGGCATCGTGTCGGTGGATGCCGGCCAGGTGGAAGCATCTTCCGCACTCGGCTTTTCACGCCTGCGAACGATGCGGATGATCGTGCTTCCGCAGGCGATGCGCGTCATCATCCCGCCAACTGGCAACGAGACCATATCGATGCTGAAGACGACATCACTGATCTCCGTTGTGCCCTATTACGAACTCTTGTACGCAACTCGTGCGATTTACGCGAACACCTACCAAGTCATTCCGATGCTCATCATGGCGAGCCTTTGGTACGCAGCAATGTCGAGTGTGTTGATGGTTGGGCAGTTCTACATCGAGCGCCACTACTCACGCGGCTTCGCGCATGCCGGCGGCAACGCGGTACGAAGGCGGTGGCGATCCCGATGATGACGCAACCGATGAGTAATGAATTCGTCGACCCCACGCTGGTCGTCCAATCCAAAGATGTGTGGAAGTCTTTCGGGGAACTCGACGTGCTCAAGGGAATCAGTCTGAATGTGCCGGAGCACACGGTGGTCTGCCTTGTTGGTCCATCCGGCTCGGGAAAATCCACGTTCCTGCGATGCATAAACAAGTTGGAGAGCATCGACGCCGGTGGCTTGTGGGTGCACGGAGAGCGCGTGGGTTACATCGAGCGCAACAACCGCTTGTATGAGATGAATGAGCAACAGATCGCGCGGCAGCGACGCGAGGTCGGCATGGTCTTCCAACGCTTCAACCTCTTCCCGCATATGACAGCGCTGCAGAATGTGATGGCGGCACCTGTCACGGTGAAAGGCGTTCCCAAAGCCGAAGCGCGCCAGCAGACCATCGCATTGCTGGAGCGCGTGGGTTTGGCAGACAAGATGGACAGTTATCCGGCGCAGTTATCCGGCGGTCAGCAGCAGCGAGTCGCGATAGCCCGCGCCCTGGCAATGCAACCCCGGCTAATGCTCTTTGATGAGCCGACAAGCGCACTAGATCCCGAGTTGGTCGGAGAGGTGCTCGATGTGATGCGGCAACTCGCCCACGATGGCATGACCATGATCGTGGTGACGCACGAGATGGGGTTCGCGCGGGAGGTAGGCGACTCATTGGTGTTCATGGACGCTGGTGTTGTGGTGGAAAGCGGTGATCCTCGTGAGGTTCTCGCTAACCCCCAACATGAGCGAACCCAGGCATTCCTGTCCAAAGTTCTCTAGCGTCGCTTTGGTGGCGCTACTTCCCATCGCAGGCGCAGTGGGGTAACCGAAGTTACGAGACGATGTCTTTACGGCCGAAGAGCAGCGCTGTCGCGGTGCAACACAAAGCGAAAACGATGAATGAGTAACTCGCACCTCGCAGCATCGCCGTCCAATCGATTGTCGGACTCAGCGCATCTAGCCATGCGTAAAAGAAGTGCGTAGGCAACCATTGGCGTGCATTCCCCAAAGATCCGATCGCATCCATGATGTTGCTGATGATCGTGATGATCACCGCTGCAGACACTGCTCCCAACGGCGCATCAGTTCGAGTGCCCATGAAGAACGCCAAGCCAGCGACGAATAGAAGTGAGACGAACACGTAACCCGACATCAATGCCAGACGCCAGATCGAATCCCAGGTCCCGAAAGTCGGCCCGAGCGGCGATTGCAGTGGTGCCCAACCGAATGCCAGCCCACCGATGAGGTAGCTCGCTAGCGGCAAAAGCAGCACGGCGAAGAGCGAGAGCAGAAGCGACACGCTGAACTTCTGTTTCAGCAGCCGCGTACGAGGCACTGGCGCCGCCAGTAGGTAGCGCAAGGTGGCCCACGATGCATCGCTGGCCACAGTGTCGCCGCAGAACATCGCCACAACCGTCACCAACACGAACCCCGTGGCGAAATAGAGCATTGTCGCCGTGAAGTTCGCGGCACCGTGTCCGGCAAGGCCGACCAGATCCATGGATCCGCCGCCGAAACTGTTGCGCCCATTGTCGGAGGACTGATTCGAGCCGAATTTCGATGCCAAGGAAACGAGCACCGGCAGGGCAATGACGTACACATACGACCACAGCGTTCGGCGGCGACGCACCTGCCGCATGAACTCAATGCGGAAGGGCAATGTTCGCGATGCGTTGTAGCTCATGGCTTTACTCCTTCATGGTTGATGGAGTCGCTACCGATAAGAGCCATGAACACGTCCTCAAGTTGCGGGTTCGTCCCGGAGCCCTTGTGCAAGATGTCCTCGATTGCCCCTGCTGCCACCAGATGTCCGTGGTGCATGACCACAACGTGGCTGCAGGTTTGCTGCACCTCTGCAAGCAAGTGCGATGACACGATAATCGTGCGGCCGGTTGCGGCGTAATCCCGCAGCACCCCTCGCATGGCTCGGATCTGGCTTGGGTCAAGTCCGTTTGTCGGCTCATCGAGCACCAGAAGATCCGGCATCCCTAACATCGCTTGGGCGATGGCCAAACGTTGCTTCATTCCGTGGCTATAA
>RFTO01000093.1 GCA_009923375.1 Actinomycetota bacterium
GTTGGGCAATCCGTATCGCCCGCTTGGTCACCTCGCGGCCGAAGATATTGGTGTTTGCGTACAGCTACCACGGCAGTGTGGACGAAGCCTTTGCCGTGCCCGGACCTGACGGCCAAGCGATCTCACGCAAAGGTAACGTCGCACCGCCGGTTCCCTTGCACCACACGACTCGCGTCTGCGAGTTCAATGATCTAGCCGGTCTGCAGCGCGAATTGGCCCATGGAGATGTGGCCGCCGTGCTGTTGGAGCCCGCGATGACGAATATCGGCATCGTGTTACCGGAGCCGGGGTTCCTCGATGCCGTGCGCGATGAGTGCGATGCCACCGGCACCTTGCTCATGATCGATGAGACGCACACCATCTCCATGGGCGGAGGTGGCGCAACTCGAGCATGGAACTTGAAGCCAGATATCTTCGTCATCGGAAAATCAATCGGCGGTGGAATCCCATCAGGGGCTTACGGATTAAGTGCGGACATCGCTCGCCGAGTTGGGGAGTTTTCCGACAGCGGTGAGGCGGACATCGTGGACGTCGGTGGCGTGGGAGGGACACTCGCCGGCAATGCCCTATCGACGGCCGCGATGCGGGCAACTCTCACTCAGGTGCTGACCGATGCTGCATTCGAGCAGATGATTGCACTATGTGACGACTACACAGCCGGTGTGCAGGCCGCCATCGACGCTCACGGATTGCCGTGGTCCATCTCTCAACTTGGCGCCCGAGCGGAATACCGCTTCACCTACCCCGCCCCGCGCACGGGTAGTGAGTCTGCCGCCGCAGCCGACGACGACCTCGATGAGTTCGTGCACTTGTGGCTGCTCAACCGGGGGGTTCTCATCACGCCTTTCCACAATATGGCGCTGATGGGGCCGAACACCACCGCCGAACAGGTGGCGCAACACACGGAGCTATTTGCCGAGATGGCAGCCGAGTTGGCATCAGGTGGCCGCTGAGCGCAGCCCGCTTCCGGGCGCAGCGGGGACGCGATAAACATCACCTACCCGCGCCGAGCCCCAGGCGGGTCGTCGGTGGAATGATGACCGCTGGCGCCGAATCGGGCGACCATCGCCTTATGCGTTGACCCCTCCTGTTGCTTGGAGTCGGGATCGGAACTGCTTGCGTGCGAATGCGCGCGAGCATCGCTGAAAGGAACTTCAGGATGCTGACCGCACCCGATGACCTCATCCAGTTGCTGACTCATGAAGGCAAGCGAGTGACGCATGCGGACTTCTCGTTGGACATCACCGACGATGAAATTCGCTCGCTCTACCGCGACCTGTGCATGGTGCGCCGATTCGATAATGAGGCCACCGCGCTGCAGCGCCAAGGTGAGCTCGCACTCTGGGCGCAATGCCAGGGCCAAGAAGCGGCGCAGGTCGGTGCCGGCCGCGCACTGCTCCCCACCGATTTCGTCTTTCCGTCCTACCGCGAGCACGGCATCGCCTGGACTAGCGGCGTCGACCCTGTCGCCATCCTCGGTTTGTTCCGTGGAACCACCAACGGCGGCTGGGATCCTTATGAGCACAACTTCGGCCTTTACACAGTGGTGATCGGCAACCAGTGCTTGCATGCCGTTGGTTATGCGATGGCCGGTTTGCGCGAGGGTAAGACGGAAGCTGTTCTCACGTGCTTCGGCGACGGCGGCAGCAATCAAGGCGATGTGAGCGAAGCGTTCGTCTTCGCCGGTGTTTACAACGCACCGGTTGTGTTCCTTTGCCAGAACAACCAATACGCCATCAGCGAGCCGAACTACCGCCAGATGCGCGCCCCGATCTACAAGCGCGCCGAAGGTTACGGCTTCCCGGGCTACCGCGTGGACGGCAACGATGTGCTGGCGATGCTTGCCGTCATGCGCCATTCATACGAGCACGCTCGCAGCGGCAAGGGCCCTGTCCTGGTGGAGGCATTCACCTACCGGCTCGGCGCTCACACCACCTCGGATGACCCGACGCGTTACCGCGATGCCGACGAGGTGGAGTACTGGAAGGACCGCGATCCGCTGCTGCGTGTGAAGCGTTATCTGGATTCGGTGAACACCCCACAGTCGTTCTACGACGAGATCGAGGTGGCGGCGGAAGCGATGGCTGTGCACATCCGCGCTGGCGTCCGCGAGCTCGCTGACCCGACACTCGATGAGATGTTCACGCATGTTTACGCCGAGCCACACCCGCTGGTCGAGCAGGAGCACCGTGAGATGACCGAGTATTTCGAGCAGTTCGGCGGCATGCGCTCGCCCCACGCAGCAGGAGGCCACTGAACATGGCGACATTGACGATGGCCAAGGCCATCAACATGGGATTACGCAATGCGATGAAGCGCGACGAGAAGGTCGTGCTCATGGGCGAGGACATCGGCAAGCTCGGTGGCGTGTTTCGGGTGACCGACGGCCTGCAAGCGGAGTTCGGCGACATGCGCGTGGTCGACCCGCCGCTGGCGGAGTCGGGCATCGTCGGCACTGCGGTCGGAATGGCGATGCGCGGTTGGCGGCCGGTGGTGGAGATCCAGTTCGATGGATTCGTCTACCCGGCCTTCGATCAGATCGTCAGCCAGGTGGCGAAGCACCACTACCGATCTGCGGGAAAGACCACGCTCTCCATGGTTATCCGCATCCCCTTCGGCGGCGGCATTGGCGCGATTGAGCACCACAGCGAGTCGCCGGAGGCACTATTCACGCACACCGCTGGCTTGCGGGTGATTAGCCCGGCGAACCCGGTGGATGCTTACGAGATGATCCAGCAGGCGATTGCGCACCCGGACCCGATCATCTTCCTCGAGCCCAAGCGTCGTTACTGGGATAAAGCTGAGATTGACGACAGCGTGGACGTGATGAATAAGGCCGAGGGTTACTCCCGCCTCTTTGATGCACGGGTGGCTCGTGAGGGAAGCGATGTGACGCTGGTGGCGTACGGCCCGATGGTGAAGACCTGCTTGGAAGCGGCCGCTGCTGCTGAGGGCGAAGGTCTGAGTCTGGAGGTCATCGACTTGCGCTCGCTGACACCGTTTGATATCGACACAGTTGTGAAGTCAGTGACCAAAACTGGTCGCATGGTTGTTGTGCACGAAGCCCCGCAGTTCGGTGGCGTCGGCGCTGAGATTGCAGCGCGCATCACCGAGAAGTGCTTCTGGACGATGCAAGCCCCCGTGCTGCGTGTCAGCGGCATGTACATGCCATACCCAGCAGCCCGTGTTGAGCACGCTTACTTGCCCGATCTCGACCGAATTCTTGACTCGGTCGACAAGGCGATGGAGTACTGATCGCGATGGCCACCAAGAAATTCCTGTTACCTGATGTCGGCGAAGGCCTGACTGAGGCAGAGATCCTGACCTGGCACGTGAAGCCAGGTGACACGGTGAAGGTGAATGATGTCATCGTCGAGATCGAGACTGCGAAAGCAAGTGTGGAGTTGCCGTGTCCATTCGACGGAACGGTCGTCGGTCTGCTTGTGCCCGAAGGCCAAGTGGTTCCGGTGGGCACCGCGATCATCGAGGTTGAAGTCGGCGGAGCAGAAGCACCTGCTGATGCCGCGCCGGTGGACGCAACCCCAGCAGCGCCCGTTGTCACTCCGGCCGCTGCAACCCCAGCTCCCACATCCACCCCTGCTGCGCCAGCACCTGCTACCGAAGTAGTTTCCGAGAAGCGTGAGCCGGTGCTCGTGGGCTACGGAGTCGAAGGCGCCCGCACTGCGCGACGCGCGAAGACCGCGGGGGCAACTAGCCGCACTCGCTCAGAGTCAACGCCGGCACAAACGCGTAGCGCTGGTGAAGCGTTGGTAAAGACCAAGCCGCCGGTTCGCCTACTTGCAAAAGAGCGTGGAATTGATCTGCGCACTGTGACAGCGACCGGCCCACATGGAGACATCACCCGCGACGATGTCATGCGCGCTGCAAGCGGTGCACCAACTGCCGCACCAACGTCTGCCCGAGCCGCCTTCACCCCTGCGATCGTCGGAACGCCCAAGGAGCGCATCCCTGTTCGCGGGGTTATCCGTTCCATGGCAGAGGCGATGGTGGCGAGCAAGTTCACCGCTCCGCATGTCACTTGCTGGGTGGAAGTGGATGTCACGGCAGCCACGGCGATGGTTCAGATGCTGCGCAACCAGCCGGAATACGCCGGCACGCGCGTGACGATGCTTACCCTCGCCGCCGCAGGAGTGCTCAAGGCGGCACAGCAATATCCGCGGCTCAACTCAGCGTGGATTGAAAATGCTGGCGCCGCAGAGATCATCGTGCAAGGGCACATCGGCATAGGTATCGCAGTCGCCGGCAGCAAGGGACTCACCGTCCCCGTGATCGCTAAGGCGGAGTTGCTCGATCTGCCGGGCATCGCGCAGGCGCTCTCCGGCTTAGTGGAGCGTGCGCGTAATGGCAGCACGCCGCCAGCGGAGATGATGGGCGGCACGATCTCCATCACCAACATCGGAGCACTCGGCATGGATGGCGGAACACCGATCCTCGTGCCAGGACAAGCGGCGATCCTCGCTCTGGGACGCACAGTGCGCAAGCCGTGGGCTGTCAAGCACGGTGACAGCGAGCGTCTGGAGATTCGCGATATCGCCACACTTGCATTGAGCTTCGACCACCGACTTGTTGACGGCGAACTTGGCTCCAACGGGCTGCGCGCGATCGCTGATTACCTCACCAACCCCAGCGAGCAGTTGTAAGAATTCACTGTGGTTGACGACATGAGCGGCACTTCGGTGAAGGTTGCACTTGTCCAATGTGAGGTCAGCGGAGAAGAGACTCCAGCCGACCGCCTTGCTCGCGTGAGTGAGGTGGTGCGAACAGGATGCACTGGCGCGCAAGTTGTGGTGCTGCCAGAACTCTGGTTAGCCGGAGCTTTCGACATGGCGCAGATGCAAGCAACGGCGCAGTCGCGTGATGGTGAGTTCGTCACGGCCATGTGCTCACTGGCAAAAGAATGCGGCATCTGGCTTCACGCGGGATCTTTTGTGGAGCGGGATTCAGAAGGGCATCTCTACAACACGGCCCTTGTTATCTCACCAACTGGCAACGTCACTGCAAGTTATCGCAAGCAGCATCTCTGGGGTGGAGATTCCGGCGAGGCCGTGCTCTTGGCTCGCGGGCGCGATGTCGTAACTGCGCAACTGCCGTTCGGCACTGCGGGGATCGCGACATGCTATGACCTGCGCTTTCCTGAGCAGTTCCGCGCGCTGGTGGATGTCGGTGCAACATCCTTCATCATCCCCGCGGGTTGGCCAGTGCAGCGCATCGAGCATTGGCGAGTGCTGCTGCGAGCCCGAGCTATCGAAAATCAGGCTTGGGTGCTCGCCGTGAACAGCGTGGGCACTCATGCCGGCACCACCATGGGCGGATGTTCG
>RFTO01000094.1 GCA_009923375.1 Actinomycetota bacterium
TCCGCTAATCGAAACCCTCATGGCGGCCACTCCGCTTCAGCAATTCAGCTCCTGGTTCCGTGAGGCTGTTGATGCGCACTTGCCCGAACCGAATGCCATGGTGTTGTCAACCGCAGATGGACAGGGCAACCTCACTAGTCGAACAGTGCTGATGAAGGACATAGGCCCAGCGGGCATCACCTTCTTCACCAATCACGATTCGACAAAAGGGCAAGCCATCGCCGCCCACCCGCAGGTGTCAGTTGTATTTCCGTGGTACCAGTTGCAGCGGCAGGTGTGTATCTCGGGAGTGGCTCAACTCATCAATCGAGACGAAGTGGATGAGTACTTCGCGACAAGACCTCGCGATAGCCAGCTTGGCGCGTGGGCTAGCGCGCAGTCGACGATTATCAAATCCGCAGAAGTGCTGCAGGCAGCGTTCCAGGAAGCCGCAGCAAGATTCCCAGGAAACATCCCAACCCCGCCGCATTGGGGTGGTTACCGCATCGCGGTGAGCACGATCGAGTTCTGGTCCGGGCGACCGTCACGACTTCACGACCGCCTGCGCTACGCAAGGATTAGTGAAGGCGGGCTGGATGATGCCGCTTCGTGGGTGCTGGAACGGTTGTCCCCTTGAGTTTGTTACGAAAGGTGTTCGCTGATACCCGCCCTTTGAAGGTCAAGGAATTTCGCCGACTGTGGACCGCATATGTGGTGGCAAATATCGGCCAGATGATGACCTCTGTTGCAGTGGCGCTAGAGATGTGGAATCTCACGCATTCCTCGCTGGCGGTCGGCTTTATCGGCGTATGCCAATTCGTCCCGCTTGTGATTCTCGGGCTTTACGGTGGAGCGCTGTCCGATGTACTTGACCGAAGACTTGTCGGACTGTGGGCCTCTATTGGCTTGATGGTGTCGTCTGCGCTACTGCTCACCCACGGCCTTCTGGGCATTCACTCGACGACTTGGCTTTATGCAGTCGTGGCTATGCAGTCTTGCTGCTTCGCTCTGGGTAATCCAGCAAGACAAGCGATGATTCCTCGCCTGATTGGTAAGGAACTGCTGCCCGCAGCAAACGCCTTGAGCATGGTGTCCTTCAACACAGGGATGACAATCGGACCACTCATCGGCGCGACAGTCATCGCCACCACGGGGCATGTCTGGAGTGTTTATGCCATCGATGCAATCGCCTTCTCGGGTGTCGTGTATGCGACGTTCCGATTGCCCTCAATGCCGCCGATGCAAGAGAACCAAGAGCGCAGAGCAGGGCTGGCAAGCGTTATCGAAGGGCTCAGATTCCTCAAAGGCCGCCGTAACCTACAGATGTCGCTGCTGATTGACATCATCGCCATGGTGCTCGGCATGCCACGCGCACTCTTCCCTGCAATCGCGTCGAACTGGTACCACGCCGGTGCTAACGAAGCGCGCATCAGTGCCTTGGTCGGGATCCTGACCGCGGCCCCAGCTGCCGGCGCGATTCTTGCTGGGCTTCTGTCCGGGCCACTGCAGCGAATCCATGCACACGGCAGGGCAGTCGCCATCTCGGTGGTGGCGTGGGGGCTTGCCATCGCTGGCTTTGGGTTGACTCGGAATCTCGTGATTGCGGTAGTGCTACTCGCGTTGGCAGGTGCGGCTGACACCGTTAGTGCGGTATTCAGGTCCACCATGATGCAGTCCGCTGCGCCAGATGAATTCCGAGGCCGCTTGCAAGGTGTGTTCACTGTCGTCGTGGCAGGAGGACCGCGGCTGGGGGACTTGGAAGCGGGTTATGTCGCCACAGCGGTGAGCCTCCCGTTCTCAGTCGTCAGCGGCGGTTGCTTCGCCGTCGGGAGTTCTGGGCATACGACGCGCGGCACCCGGTTCCCTAAACAAACGAGACCCCACGCGGATTCCTGTGCCCGCAATTCACTGCACAGGCTTAACCGCAAACTAGGCGCAGCGTCCGCAAACGTTTGCCTGTTGGATTAAGGGGCGACTTTGATCTCTTGATAGCGCGCAAGCGACTCATCGCGTTCGGTTGCATGGTCCACGATGCGCGTTGGATAACCGTGCTTGTAACCATCGAGTTCATCCCATGGTTCGTGGGCGGCGGGCCCACGAAGGTGCCGCAGCTCCGGGATGTACTCGCGTATGTAAGCGCCTTCCGGGTCGAAGCGAAGTCCTTGCGTGGTCGGGTTGAACACTCGGAAGTACGGCGCTGCATCGGTGCCGCACCCGGCCGTCCACTGCCAGCCGTGCTGGTTGCTTGCAACATCAGCATCGCGCAGATAGCGCATAAACCATTCCGCACCTTGGGTCCATTCGAGGTGCAGGTCCTTCACAAGGAACGATGCGACGATCATCCGCACCCGATTGTGGATCCATCCCTCGCGCTGCAATTGACGCATACCGGCATCCACGATCGGGTATCCCGTGCGTCCCTGCGTCCATGCAGTGAAGTGCTCCTGCGCAGCGGGACCGGTGTTGTAGCGCATGCCAACGAAGCGTTGATCAAGGTAGTCATGTTCGGTCGCTGGGTTGTTCCACAACACATCGGCGTAGAACTCTCGCCATGCTAGCTCCTTGCGATACACCTCGTGTCCCTTGAACTCGCCAAGGTCTGCGAGCATCGTCCTGACATGGATCTCCCCAAATCTCAGGTAGCCCGACATCTGCGACGTGCTGTCGAAATCGGGCCGATCGCGGTTATCGGCGTAATCCATGAGGGCTGTCTCTGCGAAGTGTTTCCACCTCTGTAGAGCGGCCGCTTCGCCTGCAGGCAACAGGACCATACCTTCAAGGTCAGGTCTGGCCGGTAACGGCTCACTTCCTATACGGGCGATGAGTTCCTCTGCCCAAGGAATATCCGCGGGTGGGTTGACAGGTCCTCGCCAGCCGTGAACTAGCCAGGCTTTGTAGAAGGGGGAATAGACGCGGTAGGGCGTTCCATCTGCTTTCGCCACTCGTCCTGGCGCCACTGCATACGGGCTGCCAGTGCGCACTAAAGGCACGCCTTGCTCGTAAAGCCGTGCCTCAACATCCATGTCACGAGCAGCGCCGGCGGGCTCGTAGTCCGCGGCGCAGTGGACGGCCGTAGCAGCGATCTCTTTAACCACTTGCGGAACTACATCACGAGGGTCGCCGTAGCGGATGACCAGCGCTCCGCCGCAGGCCCGCGCGAGTGCACTGAGCGAATCCACTTGGTACGCGCGCATGGCAGCGCCAGCGGTGTCGAAGAACTGTGGGTCGATGACGAACAGCGGGACCACCTGCCCCGCATCGCATGCGGCATTGAGCGCAGGGTTATCGCCCAACCGTAGGTCGCGGCGAAACCAGAGAAGGGAAGTCATGACAGCAGGCTAGGGGCAGGCGCGCGCCAGCGGAGCAACGACATGTCCCATCCCCACCACCCCGCGGAGTTATCCGACACAATGACCCTGTGAGTCACGATTTAATCGACACTGCGGAGATGTACCTGCGCACCGTGTACGAGCTACGCGAAGAGGGCATTGTCCCCATGCGCGCGCGGATCGCCGAACGCCTGGGTCAGAGCAACCCGACTGTGTCGCAAACGGTTGCCAGGCTTGAGCGCGATGGGTTCCTTACAGTCGCTGAGAGCGACCGCCATCTCGAGTTAACGGACGAGGGTCTACGCATTGCCATCGCGGTCATGCGCAAGCACCGGTTGGCGGAGCGGTTGCTCACCGACATTTTGGGACTCGATCTTGTGGACGTGCACGAGGAAGCCTGCCGCTGGGAGCATGTCATCAGCGAGACAGTTGAGCGACGTTTGATCGAGATACTCGACACCCCGAAGGTGTCGCCATTTGGCAATCCGATTCCCGGGCTCTCAGAGTTGACTGGGGGTGCAGTCGGCGACGGTGCAGCCGCGGACGGAGCCACCCTGCGCGAATTGTGTGATGACGGCATCCGTCAGGCGACGGTGCTGCGGATTTCCGAGATGGTTCAGCACGCCACTGAGGCGATGGCGAATCTGTTGCAGGTCGGGCTCTTACCTGGTACTGAGATTGGCCTAGCTGCCGACGGAGATCTCGTAGTCGTCAGCGTAGAAGGATCACAAACGTCACTGCCATCGGCAATCGCTGAAGGTATCTGGGCGGTTGTAATCCAAACAGGCTGAATGTCTTAGCCTCCGGATCTACTTCTTGCGCTCCACCAAGGCCCAGGTGGATGGCAGCAGTGCAGCCGCGATTAAAACCTTCACCATGTCCGGTGCGACAAACGGCACTAGCCCCGAGGTGAGCGCAGCCGTCCAGTTGTTACCCAGCATCGAGGCCAGCCACGGCACGCCGAAGGCGTAAACCGTCACAGTTCCCAGAGCCATCGTTGCGATGGTGCCTGCTGGTGTACGAGTCCAACCGCGCTCGGCGAAGGATCCCACGACCATTGCAGCTGCGATGAACCCGATGATGTAACCGAATGTGTACTGCGGGAAACCTGCTGCCCCACCTGCAAGCCACGGCACTCCGGCGATACCGAGGGCGCCGTACAGCGCCATGCTCAGCGATCCGCGGCGGGTGCCAAGGGCGCCGGCGGCAAGCAGAACGCCAAGGGTCTGACCCGTGAAGGGCACGACAATCCCTGGGACGTAATAGCTCACCTGCGCGAGCAAGCCAACGAAGGCCGCAGCGGCCGTGATCACGATGGCATCCCAGACGCGCGTACTGGGGGCGAAATCGGCCAGAACGCGTCGACCGAACGCGGTTTGTGACGAGTGAGACGCGGGGACAGTCAGCGGTGTGCTCATGAGGGCAAAGGGTAGCGGGTGTTCAATGTCCCTATGGATATCCCGCGCAGCGACTTGTACATCAACGGCGAGTGGATTGGCACCCCCGATCGCTTTCCCGTGTTCAACCCTGCCACCGGCGAGGTGCTCGCGGAGGTGGCTGACGCAAGTCCGGTCGAGGGTGCAGCCGCCATCGCCTCCGCTAGTGCCGCATTCAGGTCGTGGTCCAGGACGGCTCCTCGTGCGCGCGCTGAGATCTTGCGCCGAGCCTGGGAGATCATGACAGCGGAGGCCGACCAATGTGCTCGCCTGATCGTGCTGGAAAACGGCAAGGCGTGGCGGGATGCCATGTCTGAGACAACGTACGCGGCGGAGTTCTTCCGTTGGTTTGCTGAGGAAGCCGTGCGCATCGAGGGTGGCTTCCGGTCGGCTCCCGCTGGCGACAAGATGATCATCACCGACCACCGACCGCTCGGTGTTGCTGTCTGCATCACCCCGTGGAATTTTCCAGCTGCGATGGCCACACGCAAAATCGGTCCCGCGCTCGCGGCAGGGTGCACAGTGGTGTTAAAGCCCGCGGCCGAGACGCCGCTGACGGCTTACTG
>RFTO01000095.1 GCA_009923375.1 Actinomycetota bacterium
CTCGCTTACAAAACACATACAGAGATGACCATCCCTGCGCTGCCGAAACCACGAACTGTGGTCGCCACGACTCACATGGACGCCACCGCAACTCAAACACTGGCGTCCTTCTCCTTGGACTTCATCGGAATGAAAGTCACATCAGTTCTGCTCAATAAGCAGTCGGTGAAATTCCGACAGACGCCGACGAAAATCATCGTCACTGCGAAATCGTCAATTGCGGCAGGGACTCAGTTTTCATCAGATGTCACCTACGCAGGCAGTCCAAGGAAAGATCCAGACGGGATGGGCTGGACAGCCACACCTGATGGCGGCACACAGGTGGGAGATCCAACCGGAGCTGCCTATTGGATGCCTCTGAATGACCTCCTCACCGATAAAGCCTTAGTCACCAACGAGATTATTGTTCCTGCGGGTATCACAGCAATCAGCAACGGCACACTAAAGGCCAAGAAGGCGCTATCTAACAAGCGAACCCAGTGGACATGGGTGAGCACGCACCCCATGGTCGGTCACAACATGATCGTTTCAATCGGCAAATTCACTGAAATCGATGGCATAAGCGAGTCTGGCGTGAAATTTGTGAGCTTCATCGACTCCACACTTCCCAAGGCGACATATGCAAGAGCACTCACTCTTGTCAAGATGCAGCCTGACATTCTCGATTTCTTGGAGACGAAGTTTGGCCCATATCCCTTTGAGATAGCTGGTGCGGTGGTTGACAATGCCCACACCGGCTTCGCATTCGAAGGCCAAACTCGGCAGTTTTATGACTCGGCTCTTTTAGCCGACGACTCCGAATATCTATTCGCCCACGAAATCGCGCACCAATGGTTCGCAGCCTCTGTATCGCCTGAGACCTATGCAGACACGTGGCTAAATGAAGGCTTTGCCATCCTTGGAGAGTGGCTGTGGGAGGAATATGCAACGGAAAATCCAACCTCGACCTCTGACAATTTTGACGTGTGGTTCGGCTACACACGCTCGACCTTGCCGCATGACGATGATATGAACACCTCCGAGGCATGGGATGACATGTGGTCAGTGGCTCCGGCAGCGCCTGGGCGTGACAATCTCTTCTCCCAAGCCGTCTACACCCGCGGTGCGATGACCCTGGAATTGGTGCGCAGGACCATGGGCTCAACAAAGTTCTATGCCATGGTTCGTAATTGGGCAAAGAACAACCGAGACGGAGTGGTCTCAACCACGCAATTCACGCAAACCGCTGCCGCCGCTGCAAACAGGCATCTCGATTTACTGTTTCGCGATTGGCTCTTTACCACAGAGAAACCCACTCAAACTCGCTACTAAGCACGCGTGGGTGTCGCACGTCCAGTAACCCAAATGTGCAAGCGGCTGTCATTATGTCGACATTGGAGTGCAACTGGCACCCCGCGTGAAGGAATCAACCCTTCTTTCATTTTCCCTATGCTTGCAGCATGCAACGCATGAAGGTGATTCTGCTGCTGAGCGCAATTGCAGCCAGTGTGTTTTTTGCTGCAAAAGACCATGAATGGAGGACCTTCACCGTGATGGTCCTCATCATCCTTGGCATGGGCACATTGATGTTCATCCGAAAGCGCTCAAACCCACTGCTGCTCGAGGAGTACAAAGCCAAGGCACAAACGATCGTGGGAAGCGAGGAAACGGTCTTGGTGGCGAGCTTGATGGCACCACAAGAGCATTACTCGCAGCTCGCATGGGCCATTCTCAAAAGCAGCACACAGGGGCGCCTTATTGGTTCTGTCTTAGATTCAACACAGGAATCAGGCGAGGGAACATTTGCCGACACAGGTGCCACGATCGGAATGCTGTCCGGACTTCACGACGCTCGAAAGCAAAACGCTGAAAAGCAAGGCCTCACCCCAGTGGTGCTTGTGGCTCTGACGGCGAAGCACATTTATATTCTTGACTGGGCGCGACCAGATGTGGTGCCGTACATCGCAACCTCAGAACAGTCCGTCGTCTCAACACGTGTTCTGATGACTCTTGATCGCGCCACCACATCAGTGGCTCTCAAGCGAAATGGGTTGTCCGCACACTTCTTCTTTGGCGATTCCAAGAAGTCTGTGACATTAGAGCTGCAAGGCAGCCTCTCCCCTGCTTCCCCCGATGCCCAGCCCACAAAGTTGCTCGCCGAAAACTTAGGTTTATCGACGAAGTAGTTCGGTCGTGAAGATAGTGACGGGTGCGGCCCGTACCGCGAAATACGCCTAGTAACAACAGTGGGCGGTACTGGGTTCGAACCAGTGACCCCTTCGGTGTGAACGAAGTGCTCTACCACTGAGCTAACCGCCCGCTAGCGAGGCAAGGTTACCCGAGCGCAACCGTCCTGCGCTGAGCAGGTCTCCGCGGCATGGGCCGCAAAGTGCTCAGGCGCTGGGGGTGTGAACCGCGCTCTAAGTGGGCAGAACAGAAACACCGGCTCACCGCCGGCTCCTGCTGCTCATCCGAGGTGCCCCATGGTCCGCTCCCGTCCGCACCGCATTTCTGTAAACACCCCGTGTTGGCTACTCGGTCACCCAGCAAGCCCTCTGCGTCGGTTGCCATCCACGTGGACCTACACGACTGCCAACCCCTTCGCAGTTCAGGTGACGTTCCATGTCACCTCTGGCCCGGTCACCTGGTTATTCGCCCGCGAGATGCTCGATGACGGCTGTCATGCCACTTCAGGCATCGCCGATGTGCAGATCACCCCGTTCACGCACGAGGAGGTCGGCGAAGTGGTCCGCATCCAGTTGACGAGCCCCTCAGGGCGCGCGGTGCTCCTGGCAAATCGAGCGTCCATTCGTGAGTTCCTTACGCGCACTTATGAGATTGCCGCCGCCGGCACGGAAGCAAAGCTCCTGCCGATAAATAAATGGCTGTCATCACTGCTTAGCGCCTAACGGTTGGTAGCTGCGACCGTTATGGATTCAGGTTGCCGGCGTAAAGCTCCTGCAGCGCGTTGCCCGCGGCTTCGATAAGCGGATCCTCAGCAGGGAATTCGCGAACACTTCCATCGCCGAGGCGCAGACAGTTGACCGGGTGAATGTCGCGCGTGGATGACAACACCGCAATCCCCTGCGCCCTGTGCAACACGTCCTCACCGCACTCGACCTCGCGCACCGACGACGTCTCCAGCACTAGCGCTCGGGTGATGCCAGCCAGACAGCCGGTGCTGAGTGCGGGAGTGACGAGCTCGCCATCAACACTGATTAACACGTTGCTGCCCGTTCCCTCGCACACATTGCCGCGGGTGTCCAAGAGCAGCGCCTCGTCGGCGCCTTGCGCCTGGGCCCATGTCAGTGCCATCACGTTGTCGGCGTAACTGGTCGACTTAACGCCGGCGAGCGCGGAGCGCTCATTGCGAGTCCATGGACACACCGCCAATCGCGAGTGCTTTGGCCATGGCACTGATGCGGCAGCAAACACCACCAATGTTCCCGGTCCGCCGCCACGCACAGAACCCAGCGGCCCCCCACCGGAGGTCCAGGTGATACGCAAACGCCCACTCATGTGAGTGTGCTCGTCTGCCGCGGAGATGACTTGGTCGATCGCACGATTGACGCTCTCGGCCTCGGGCGGGCTCATCAAGATTTTCTCAGCACACCACCTCAAGCGCACAATGTGGCGATCGCGGGCGACAGCCGTGCCGCCGCGGACTGCGATGGTCTCAAACACGCCATCACCCACCGTGAAGCCGTGATCGGTGATGTGGATTGTTGCCTCATCTGCCGCCACAAGTCGCTCGCCAAGCCAGACGGGGTTGGTTAACGCAGGAGTTCCCGTGTTGTTAGCCATGTCGTTCACCTTTCGTCTGCGAGCGCGGCGCGCATGTGCGAACTGTCCCAGACACCTGCCGCCACATCGAGCAGGTTGGCCGCCTTCAACTCCGTTTCGCCCCACTCCCCCGCCGGGTCGCTGCCAGCGGTGATGCCTGCACCGGCTCCGAAATGCAGCATCTCGTCTTCGATCCAGAACGTACGGATGCCGACGGCGAGCACCGCGGTGCCCTTATCGGCGTCGATGTAACCGATGGCGCCGCAGTAAGGACCGCGCGCCTGATGTTCCACATCCGCGAGCAACTCAATCGCCCGCGGTTTGGGGCAGCCGGTGACCGAGCCGGGCGGGAAGGTAGCGCCCAGAATCCCCGCCCATGTCGCATCCTCGGGCAAGGTTCCTGTCACTGTGGATGCAAGATGAACCAAGCCGGGATGATGCTGAAGCGCAACGAGCTCGGGCACGTTCACCGATCCCGCCTCACACACGATGGACAGATCGTTGCGGACCAGATCGACAATCATTACGTTCTCGGCGATGTCCTTATCGTGTAAATCCGCCTCGGTGCGACCAGTGCCTTTGATGGGCTGCGAAGTTAACACTCGTCCATCACGGCGCAGGTAAAGCTCAGGGGATGCAGTTACCACGCGCACACCTGCTTCGGGGATCTGCATCACGCCGGCGTAAGGCGCAGGGTTTCTTGCCGCGAGCAGGCAGGCAAGACCGGCTAAGTCGGCAGCCGCGCGATCAGGTAGCGGTGTTTGGAGGACTCGACACACATTGCCTTGGTAAATATCGCCAGCCGCGATGTTTTCCTGAATATCGAGCACCGCAGTGATGTAATCAGTTTCGCTCATCGAGCTGCGCCACATGGTGCGAGCAGGACCGACCCATTCCCCCACGGGCATCGGCGCCGGCCGCACATCGGCGAATTGAGCGAAGGTAGGACGACCCTCGTAAGTGATACACACAGCCCACCAGCCGCCGGTGTCAAGCACGGCTGGGTTGTCGGTTACATGCACCAACTCGGTGGCGAGCAGCCCGTCAAACCACGCCCATGCGCGCTCGCCTGCCGGCTCGGGAGTGGTCATAAGCAGGCAGGCTACCCGCGCTGGTTACTTAGTGAAGTACTTGCTGGCCACAGCGGCGACATCCCAGCGGGTCTTGCCTGTGGCTTGGTCCTTCACGCGGTAAGCCGGCACGTAGATGGTGCGCCCGTGCGCATCGACCACCTGCATATATGAAGGTGTCGGGTCGCTGACTGTGACTGCTGTGAGCACTCCTTGCAGATTCTGCGGATCTGGGTTGTTGTCGGTGCTGCCTTGCGGTGACACCACTCCTGAATCAATGGCGATGACGCCGAGGGTTGGATCCCACACCTGTTGCGCGGCCACGTTAGCCCACTGTGAGTCGTGGGTGCGCTGGACCGCGTCGACGGCGCCGATGATGTCGTAATCAACCACCTTCACCAATGGTGCGTAACTACCGCTGACCGAGATGAGCTCAAGCTGCGCTGCA
>RFTO01000096.1 GCA_009923375.1 Actinomycetota bacterium
ATTCGCCGTGGCTCGCAGCGCAAATCAAAGTTTCTCCCTCGATGCCACCGCATGGGGGCTTTCCAGCATCGAGACGGTTTACGGATCAGATGTTCTGCACGCGGACGGGAACGTCCATGTGCAGATGCACGACGCAGGCGCCGGCGTTTGGCGGCTTACGTGAGTGCGAACAAGGTAACGACACCCGAAGGAGCCCGCCATGGCTGAAATCGAACTGCGAAACATCGAGAAGGTTTACGACAATGGTTTCCATGCCATTAAGAACCTCTCCCTAAGCGTCACCGACGGCGAGTTCCTCGTCCTCGTTGGACCTTCTGGTTGCGGTAAGACGACTGCGCTGCGCATGATCGCCGGCCTTGAGCACATCACTGCTGGAGACCTGCTCATCGGCGACCAGGTGGTGAACAACTTGAGCCCCCGTCAGCGTGACATCGCGATGGTCTTCCAAAGCTATGCGCTGTATCCCCACCTCTCCGTGGGCAGCAACATCGGTTTCGGCCTGGAGTTGCGGAAGGTGGCAAAGCCGACGGTGCGCGAAAAGGTAGCCAGCGTGGCAAAGACTCTTGACCTCACAACCATGCTGAATCGCAAGCCCAAGCAACTCTCCGGTGGCCAGCGCCAGCGCGTCGCCATGGGTCGTGCAATCGTGCGCGAGCCCAGCGTGTTCTTGATGGATGAGCCGCTGTCCAACCTCGATGCCAAGTTGCGTGTGCAGATGCGTGCTGAGATCTCCACTTTGCAGCGGCGACTCGGAACCACGACGGTGTACGTCACGCACGACCAGATCGAAGCGATGACCATGGGTGACCGGGTGGCGGTGATGCGCCTGGGCGAGTTGCAGCAGATTGCTACCCCGAGCGAGCTGTACGACTACCCCGCGAACTTGTTCGTCGCAGGGTTCATCGGCACGCCTCCGATGACCATGTTCCATGCAAAGCTCACCCGCGATGGAGACGGCCGCACTCTCAGCTTCGGCAGCCAAACGATGCATTTGTCGGCGACAGTGCTCAACAACCGGCCCGCCCTGCGCGGACGCGACTCTGCAGACCTTGTGGTGGGCATCCGCTCGGAGGACCTCTACCTCGACAATGACGCGCTACCGAAGATGAGCGTGCAAACCGAACTAGTTGAATCCCTTGGATCAAGTAAGCACATCCACTTCCTGCTCGATGCGATGCCTGTGGGCGAGGAGCAGCTCAGCGGCGGTGTTGCAGATCCTGAGGATTTGGCGCGCTTAGGCAGCGACGAGGGCACACGCGGCGTCGCAGCTCTCGGGCCGCGCGCCGATGTCAAAGCTGGCACAACCCTGAGTTTGGGCGTTGACACTGAGCGGATCCACTTCTTCGATAGTGCCAGTGGGCTAGCCATCCGTAACTAACTGCTCACCCTTGCCAGCGCCTCGCTCCCGCGGATTACTCCCGGTGAGCGGGGCGCTGTCGTATACGCCGACAATGGCCCTGTGAATGACGGGCCGTTGATTGTTCAAAGCGATAAGTCGATGCTGTTAGAGGTTGCGCATCCACTTGCCGGCGCCTGCCGTCGTGCCATCGCAGCTTTCGCCGAACTTGAGCGGGCTCCCGAACATATTCACACCTACCGCCTGACCCCGCTCGGATTGTGGAATGCCCGCGCCGCGGGACATGACGCAGAGACTGTCATCGACACCTTGATTCGTTATTCGCGCTTCCCAATTCCACATTCCCTGCTGGTCGACGTGGCCGACACCATGGGGCGTTACGGGCGCTTGCAGCTTGTTGCGCATCCTGTCCACGGTTTGGTTCTGCACGCGTACGACCGAGGTGTGCTCGAGGAGGTTCTTCGTTCCCCGAAGGTCAAACCCATGATCGGTGAGCGTCTCGACCTTGAGAGCGTCGTGGTCCACCCCAGCGAGCGTGGCAACCTCAAGCAAGTGCTTGTTCGCCTGGGCTGGCCGGCAGAAGACCTCGCGGGCTATGTTGATGGAGAGAGTCATCCCATCGCCTTGGCCGAGCAGGGCTGGAATCTGCGCGGTTACCAAGCAGAGGCGGTTGAATCGTTTATCCACGGCGGCTCGGGTGTGGTCGTGCTCCCCTGTGGCGCGGGTAAAACCATCGTCGGCGCTGCTGCACTCGCGCAGCTACAGGCCACGGCATTGATCTTGGTTACCAACACGGTCTCCGCCCACCAATGGCGGGAAGAGCTTCTCAAGCGCACGACTCTGACTGATGAGGAAATCGGCGAATACTCAGGCAGCAAGAAGGAGATCAGGCCGGTCACAATTGCGACCTATCAGGTGCTCACGACCAAACGCGGCGGTGTGTATGCGCACTTGGAGTTATTTGATGCGCGTGATTGGGGTGTCATCGTCTACGACGAGGTACACCTGCTGCCGGCACCAGTCTTCCGCTTCACTGCGGGCATCCAGGCGCGACGTCGGCTGGGTTTGACTGCGACGCTGGTCCGCGAAGATGGGTTAGAGGACGAGGTCTTCTCCCTCATCGGGCCGAAACGGTATGACGCCCCGTGGAAAGACCTCGAGTCCCAGGGTTGGATCGCACCCGCAGAGTGCATCGAGGTGCGGGTGACTCTCTCGCAGCAGGAGCAGTTCGATTACGCAACAGCCGAGCCCGAGGAGAAGTACCGCAAGGCTGCAACAGTGCAATCGAAGTTTCCCGTCATCTCTGCTTTGACGATGCAACACCCTGATGACCCGGTGCTTGTCATCGGCCAATACCTCGACCAGTTGCACGCCATCTCCGAGCACCTCGGTGCCCCATTGGTCACTGGTGAGACCCGCGTCAAAGAGCGAGAGCGACTGTTCCAGGAGTTCCGCGAGGGGCTGATCAAGATTTTGGTGGTCTCTAAGGTGGCGAATTTCAGTTTGGACTTGCCGGATGCATCTGTGGCCATTCAAATCTCTGGGTCATTTGGATCCCGCCAGGAGGAGGCACAGCGACTTGGTCGGATTCTGCGGCCAAAAGCAGACCGGAAGAAGGCGTATTTCTATTCCGTGATCGCTCGAGACACCGTCGATCAGGATTTCGCCGCACACCGACAGCGCTTCCTGACCGAACAGGGTTATGCCTACTCAATCAAAGATGCCGAGGAAGTCTTACACCCGGAGACATGAGCCGAAAAAGGCTGAGGGCAGACCAGCCGAAGCCAGTCCGCCCTCAGCGGTAGTTTGTAGGACTTAGAAGTCCATGCCGCCCATGTCTCCGCCGCCCGGAGCCGCAGCAGCGGCCTTTTCCGGCTTATCGGCGATAACAGCCTCAGTGGTGAGGAAGAGTGCGGCGATTGACGCTGCATTCTGCAGCGCGGAGCGCGTCACCTTGGCCGGGTCGATGATGCCTGCCTTGACCATGTCGACGTACTCACCGGTGGCTGCGTTGAGACCGAATCCAGCCTGCAAGTTGCGCACCTTCTCTACAACCACACCGCCCTCAAGGCCAGCGTTGATTGCAATCTGCTTCAACGGCGCTTCAACAGCAACACGCACGATGGCGGCGCCAGTCGCCTCGTCGCCCTCAAGCGACAAACCAGCAAACGCCTTCTCAGACGCCTGCAGCAGTGCAACTCCGCCACCGGCGACGATGCCTTCTTCCACGGCGGCCTTCGCGTTACGCACTGCATCTTCGATGCGGTGCTTACGCTCCTTCAGCTCAACCTCTGTCGCGGCACCCGCCTTGATGACTGCAACGCCGCCGGCCAGCTTGGCCAAGCGCTCCTGCAGCTTCTCGCGGTCGTAATCCGAGTCGGTCTTGTCAATCTCAGCGCGAATCTGGTTGACGCGACCTGCGATCTGCTCCGAGTCACCCGAACCTTCGACCACGGTGGTCTCGTCCTTGGTCACGACCACCTTGCGTGCGCGACCGAGCAACTCTAGGCCGGTGTTCTCCAGCTTTAGGCCGACCTCTTCGCTGATGACCTGGCCACCGGTGAGGATGGCGATGTCTTGCAACATTGCCTTACGGCGGTCACCGAAACCAGGCGCCTTCACAGCGACGGAGCGGAAGGTTCCGCGAATCTTGTTGACAACCAAAGTCGCCAGCGCTTCACCTTCGACGTCCTCGGCGATGATGGCCAGGGGCTTACCGCTCTGCATGACCTTCTCCAGAATCGGCAGCAAGTCCTTTACTGCGGTGATCTTTGAGTTGGCGATGAGGATGTACGGGTCCTCCAGCACAGTTTCCATGCGCTCGGTGTCCGTGACGAAGTAAGGCGAGATGTAGCCCTTGTCGAAACGCATACCTTCGGTGAGCTCAAGCTCCAGACCAAAAGTGTTGCTCTCTTCGACAGTGATGACACCTTCTTTGCCGACCTTGTCCATTGCCTCGGCGATCATCTCGCCAATCTGGGTGTCTGCGGCAGAAATCGACGCGGTTGCGGCAATCTGATCTTTGGTTTCGACCTCGGCTGCCATTGCTAACAACTGCTCACTTACTGCGGCAACTGCCTTCTCGATTCCGCGCTTAAGCGACATCGGGTTAGCGCCAGCTGCAACATTGCGCAGCCCCTCACGCACCATTGCCTGAGCGAGAACAGTTGCGGTGGTGGTTCCATCACCGGCAACGTCGTCGGTCTTCTTAGCAACTTCTTTAACCAGCTCTGCGCCGATCTTCTCGTACGGATCGTCGAGCTCGATTTCCTTTGCGATGGAGACACCATCATTGGTGATTGTGGGAGCTCCCCACTTCTTCTCCAGCACGACGTTGCGGCCCTTGGGGCCGAGGGTCACCTTGACCGCATCGGCCAAGGTGTTCATCCCGCGCTCCAGTGCGCGACGTGCGTTTTCGTCAAACGCGATGATCTTTGCCATTGGTTGTGGTCCTCCATGGATCACGCTCGTTGGTCCGCAGTGCCAGTGTCCGCGACGACCGACACCCGTGCGTGCGCGCATGAGCGCGGCGCATGAGGTATCACATCTGGATTGACAGACCTCAGTTTTGTCACTCGGGCACCCCGAGTGCTAAGGCATATTGTTGGCACTCTACCCCCGAGAGTGCAAATCGGGGGTCGGTTTCCCGCTCAGAGGCCTTGATTCGATAACTAGGCGGAGACGGGCCGACCGGTGCGAGCGCTGTGGCGCTGGGCCCGCAGGCGCAAGAGCCGCTTGACGAGCATCGGGTCCTGGGTCAACGCTGCCGGGTCATCAAGAAGTCCGTTCAGCACCTGGTAGTAACGGGCTGGAGTCATGTCGAAAATATCCTTGATCGCCTGCTCCTTGGCGCCCGAGTAGCGCCACCACTCCCGCTC
>RFTO01000097.1 GCA_009923375.1 Actinomycetota bacterium
CAGACGGCGTCATCCTCAGCGCCGACCCGCAGATCGGGCAGATGCACCGCGGCGCGGAGAAGTTATTCGAATCGCGTGATTACAGGCAGGTGCTGCTGCTCGCAGATCGACACGACTGGCTCTCACCAGTGGGCAGTGAGATCGGCGCTGCGCTTTGCATGGAGCACATGTTGGGCATCGATGTGTCCCGGCGAGCACAGTTGCTTCGGATGCTCGTTGCAGAACTCAGCCGGATCGCAGCGCATGCGATGTTCATCTCCGAATTCCCCATGCGCACAATCGACGAATCTGTTGCGAGTTCCCCTGCGTGGATGAACGCAGTCCGTGATTGGCGCACATTGCGCGATGACATTCTTGAATGTGTTGCGGCTTTAACCGGTGCCCGCGTGCATGTGATGTGGAATGTGATCGGCGGAGTGCTTAACGACGCAGACACACAATGGTGCGATCGCGCGAGAGACTTGATGAGCATCGATTCTTTATGTGATGCGACCGCTGCAGTGTTTGATGCGCCAGTTGTTTTGCAGCGCTTGGACGGGCTCACTGTCATCAATCGCGAGATGGTCAGCGATCACGCAATCACTGGCATCACTGCCAGAGCTGCAGGGGTCCAACGGGATGCTCGGCGCAACCCCGGCTACTTGCTTTACGATGAATTTGCCGATCATCTTCCAACTTTTTCTCAATCCACAGGTTCTGCACAGGCCCGCATCAACCTGTTGATAAACGAGGCGCTTGCGAGTTCGGGAATGGTCTGCGTGTTGAGTTATGCACTTGCGGATAGCCCCGGTGAGATCAATATTCAGCTGCCGAAAACTGTGCGGATGCCAGAAGGCTCGGTTTATCGCGAAACTGAAAATGCCTTGGGAATCAACGGTTTTTGGCTAGTTTCAGCTGGCGACAAGATGCCACACCGACTTAAAATCCGAGCAGCCTCCTTCAGCACTTTAAGCGCGATTCCTGTGGTGCTTGCTGGCTTGAGCACGGCCGATGTCATTCCGACATTGGCGACGATTCCTTACCTGGCTGGGGATAGCGATCGCTAACAAGCTGTGGACAACCTCCCCTCGCAAAGTTCACAAAAAAATAGTTGAAAATTTCCCTTGCATTGCTATCCCCATGGGCGGTAAGAATCTCCCACCTCGTTAGAAATAACGGGAGGTAGGGCGAAGGAACTCCACGTGGAGGCCGAGCCGGAGGCAGACCGAAAGGAAAGCCGAAGGGCCTGACGCGACACCCGCAAGGGAGACGCGAGGGGTAAACCTGTGAAGGCGAACCGAAGGGGACGCTGGGAACAGGCGCACGACGGAAAGCAGGCGGGAAACCGCAGGTGGAACGGCGAGGCGGCGGCTGAAGGGCTTGCGAACGACGGCGCAGGCGAGTTTGACCGTTCTACTGGATCGGTTCTTGATCCGTGACGCGACGCTCGAAAGGGTGTCCGGGGTAGGTGGGCGTCGAACCCACTGAGCCGTGGCGAAAGCCGCGGGGCGGATTGATTGAACGGATCACGGTGAGACCCGCGCACTCATACTGCGCGGGTCTCACTCGTTTGTGAGGGCGGTTTTGAACGAGACGTAAAACCCTCGTTGCCTGCCACGCAGTCCCTTTCCGGTGGCACTCGGGATGGCACGACAGGCTCGCCGAAACTCCTCACACACGCTTGCAGTCCGTTGGTGTGAAGCTAGATGCAGAGTACCGTTAGCGGGGTTCGCCAACCGAAGGAACTCGTATGACAACTCATGCAATTGCGGTGATAGTGCTTGCCGACTACCTGCCGAATGATCTCTTGGAGCACCCTAGTTGCGCCCCGGGACTCTTCACTCCAATCACGGCTGATGGCGCTCCCGTTGAACCGGTCCGGGCCCTGATGGAAGTGGAGGCACCTCGCCAACTGTTCTCAACTCTCGTTGCCGACCACCAACATATTTCCCTCTGGGGCGAAGCCGTTCTGCTTCAGCAACAAGTTCAGTGCGTCGGTATTGAACGCCTTAATGTTCCTGAGAAGAACTCCCTCCTGTGTCGACAGTTTTTGACGCTTCATTTGACGTCCGAGTCGGCTCATGCGATGGAAAGAGTGTTGAAAACGCTTGCTCACGTTCGCACCCAGGCAGCACTGACGCTGCTTGCGCGGTTGCCCTTCCAGATTATTCCAAGCCCGCTCGTCCAACGAGCCTTCACTTTTCTTCACACGGACGAAACGAGCGATCTAGACGTGAACAACCCCCTCGTCCATGTTGTGCCGAGCCACGTAGGCGTGAGCCCGGGTCATTGGACACACGGACGCTTGTCTTTTGCCGCGCAGGTTCTCGCTTTGCAATTGGCCAACCAGGTTCTTCTCGATTTGCTCCCGACACCCGACGGCACGACGCCGAGCGGTGCGACCGGTGGGGACAACGAGTACGTGGCAGCTGTGAGGAACTATCTGGCTCATGCATGGTGGCCGGACTTCTCACTCGACCCTGCAACCATCTTGGTTGCTGAATCTTTTTACTCCAACACACGTCTGCGCATCCGGGTTGCTGAGGAGCGGGAGACCATGCGGGATGTGTGGGCTGCAGCCGAGGCAAACAACTCGCGCCTACTCAATCGCGTGGGTGTGGTGCTGGGAACTTCAGCCGTTATCGCAGGTTGGTTCGCGATTGCGGCAGGCGAGCTGCCAGGCAGAATGCAGGCACTCATTGCTGGTGTTGGGGGAGTGGCCACAGTCGTACTTGCGGCCTACGCCCCGCGCCTGGGCCGCAAGAAGTAGCGGACTGAACTTTCTCAAGAGACTCTCGGAACAAGGAGACCAAAGGTGAACGAGCCTGCTTACGACTTCCCCCTCAGCGAGCTTGTGTCAAATGGGCAGTGGCGGTGGGCAATTGAACCGCGCTTTACTGCGCGTTTGGGAGTTACCGGGGGCGAGCGCCGGTTCTTCTGTGACCGTGCACTCACAGCGTCACACTCGGAGGATGGATACCAATTTGGTTATCTTGACTTGACTGGCGCCGAAGTGATTCCGCCCCAATTCCACGACGCGAAGAAATTTGAAGGCGGCCGAGCATGGGTTGAGCAGAATGCGCGATGGGGGCTCATTGATGCTTCGGGGTCCTTTCTGACGCGCCCAATGTACGACTGGGTCGATAGCTGGATTGATGCGGGAACAGGGGGTCTTCGCGCCGTTCGTCTCGCAGACCGATTGGGTTATGTGGATGAAACCGGGGCGCTCGTAATCAACCCGCGGTTTGGTGCTGGCGGCTATTTCAACGAAGGATTCTCCAGCGCCTCTCCCTGGTCGAGCGAAGAAGAGGTGACCCCGTATGGGGTCATTGATTCTTCAGGGAATTGGGTCGTCCAGCCCCGATTCTCCGATATTTGGCGTTTTTCACGCGGCCTAGCCCCAGCCCGACTGGAGGAAGATTCCAAGTGGGGTTTCATCGACTCGTCGGGCTCGTGGGTCATTTCCCCGGCATTCGATTGGGTCGCTGAGTTCGATGCACATGGACTCGCGCGGGTCCAGAAAGACGGTTTGTGGGGTGTGATTGACACTGAAGGAAGATTCATCATCCAGCCGCAATTCGATGCAATCGATGACTTTGTTGACGGAATCGCTGGTGTGAGCATTGGTGACGGGATGAACGCCCGGATGGGTTTCATCGATATCAGTGGCAAATTTGTTATTCCGCCGCGATTTGCCACCGTTTACGGCTTCGACCACGGCTATGCACAAGTTTCCGAAGACGATGCAGATGACGTGTGGAATTCATTCAGTATTGATAGAACCGGGGAACGGGTGGCCAACTTCCGCAGTTGCGAAAAATTCAGTGAAGGTCTTGCGTTCGCGAGATCGCACGATGGATTTGTGGGCGTTATCGATACGACTGGAAATTGGATCGTAGAGCCGGTGCTTCCCTACTTGAGTCAAATGGGACCGTTCGGTTGCGGCGCTGCGGTTCTTGATTCCTGGGGTCCAGACGGACCACACTGGCACCACGAATGGGTTGGGTACATCTCACTGGTCTAAGGCTGTGATGAGAAGAGCGTTCGCCCGCACTGCGCGGGACTCACTCGTTTGGCGAGTTCCGTGCGGCGCGGGTGTTCAACCAGCCTACGAACGCGCCACAATCGGGAAACACCCTTAGCCTGCACACATGGGTCTACACATCAAGCCTGGCACGGACTGGGATTCCGTATTTGCGCAAGCGCGCGCACTGGCGCCGGAAGCTTTCGAATCCGACAGATTAAACAACCTCATCGGTGGGCAATGGCAGTCGTTAGGCACAACTTGCGATCACCCAAACCCTGTTGATCAGTCGCTGATTCCCGGACCTCCGCGGATTGATCAGTCGATGGCTACAGCAGCGGTGGCAAGCGCCGTGCAGCAACATCATGCGTGGGCGTCTGTTGACCTCGATGAGCGCAAGTCTCGAGTTGCACATGCATTAGTTGGCTTGCGTGAGGGCCGCGACACGATTGCGTTGCTACTGGCCTGGGAGATTGGCAAGCCTTGGCGCCTTGCGTGCGCAGATGTCGACCGCTGCATTGACGGTGTCGACTGGTATCTCACACAAATCGACAGGCAACTTGACGGTCGTCGAACGCTGCCCGGTCCCATCTCAAATATCGCTTCTTGGAATTACCCACTGAGCGTTCTTGTCCACGCCGAACTCGTGCAGATGCTTGCTGGGAACGCGGCGATTGCGAAGACGCCTTCTCAAGGTGGCTTCCATGCGTTGACACTTGCTCACGCCTACCTCAACCGCGCAGGACTACCTGCAACGCTGGTTAGCGGTGTCGGAGCTGAACTGAGTGAGGCATTGGTGTCGTCGCCGGAGTTGGGCGCATTTGCTTTCGTGGGTGGCCGCTCCAACGGTCGCGCCACTTTGGAACGACTCGGTGACTTCAACCGGCGCCACATCCTTGAGCAGGAGGGGCTGAACGCCTGGGGTGTCTGGGAATTCTCAGATTGGGATGGCCTCGCCCAGCATGTGCGCAAGGGTTTCGAGTACGCGAAGCAACGATGTACCGCGTACCCGCGTTACGTTGTCCAGCGCCGACTGTTTCCTGCGTTCCTTGACATGTATCTCCCGATCGTCAAAAGTCTGCGCTTTGGGCATCCGCTCGCGGTGGAGCAAGACGCCGATGCTCTCCCTGATTTGTCATTCGGGCCCGTGATCCATCGCACCAAAGCGAGCGAACTACACGCTCAATTTGCTGAGGCAATCGCCGGTGGTGGCATTC
>RFTO01000098.1 GCA_009923375.1 Actinomycetota bacterium
TGCGCAGAACATTGAGCCCGGCAATTGCACCAGCTTCTTTTGTTGCGGTGCGCTGTGCATCGTCGAAATATGCAGGAACTGTGATAACGGCATCTGTGACTGTGTCACCGAGATACGCCTCAGCATCGCGCTTGAGCTTCATCAGCACCCGAGCGCTGATCTCTGGGGCGGTGTATGCCTTGTCGTCGACGGTGGTCGACCAATTCGAGTCACCCATGTGGCGCTTCACGCTACGGAAGGTGCGCTCGACGTTAGTGACGGCTTGACGCTTGGCCACCTCGCCAACAAGCACCTCGCCGTTCTTGGCGAAAGCAACAATTGAGGGAGTTGTGCGCGCACCTTCGGCATTGGCGATAACCGTGGGCTCGCCGCCTTCTAGGACGCACACAACTGAGTTCGTCGTACCAAGGTCGATTCCGACCGCTCGTGCCATGGTGTCGTGCTCCTTGCTGGGTTTATCTGACGTTGCTTGGGCCTGACGACCCAAGACTTGAGTCGGGCTGACTCAAGTTATCTGTTAGAACACTACTCCATCCAGATCTATTCCGCACAATGAACCCCCGGATTACGCCGATACCGGGCGAGAATCGCCCTTTCGACCCAGGCAGACCCCGTCAGATGCGGGCAGATGCGGGCAGACCCAGTGAGGCGCGTTGAGGATCGCACAGTGCAAGCAGGCATGGGCGGGCATGGGCGCCCTAATAATTAGGTCAACTACCGGACTAGGCGCTCACCGACGCGCTTTCTTACGAGCAGCAGTAGCCGTGCGCACGGTCACAAAAACGGCTGGACCAGACAGCTGGGGAGAAGCGGCAGCTCCGATGACCGCATAGCGGTAATAACCGCTGCGGGTGATGACGGCGGCGATTGCTGCAGTGCCCGAGGAACTGGTGGAGGCAGTGGCCATATTCGTCCACACTTTGCCCACCAGATGCTGAACTGCAACGGTCTGGCGGGGTAGGCCAGATCGGGCGCCGACCCTGCGGGCATCACTCACGGTGGCGCGGAGTGTGATTTTGGCGCTCGAGGTGATCGTCTTAGGGATCGAGCTACCCCACGACACAGAGCGAGCGGAGACCTGAGTTGCTAGCAATGCCTGCTTCACCGTTGCATCGCAACTGCCGGCTGGCAGCACCCTGGAGATGGTGCTGCTGGACTGAATCGCCAAGCACGATGACCACAAATGGCGGCCGAGGTCGTAATACGTTTCGTCTCTGTTGATCCGCCGCAAGGTGACCCACCACAGCTGCATGGCTTCATCCTCGCCGAGGCCAGCGACAACTCGTCCGTTGAACTGCCCGCCCACTGCGATCAAATATGCGAGATGGTTGCCAACACCGCTGTTTGTGTGGACGCCGCCGGCATCTTCATTCTTTGGATCGGTATCCCAGCAAGGACTGCTCATCTTGTCGGGCTGCCAGCCCGTGCAATTAGCCGCTTGACCTTTGCTGGTGGGGAACAAAGTCTGCGGATCGTTAACTTCGGGCAAGTTCAGGGGGTCCTTCATGCTTCGCAAGAAGGGAGCTGTTTCACCTGCGGCATAAGCCCATTGGCGGCCCTCGCCAATGGTCCAGTCGTCTGCAGGTTCGTTGTACTTCACTTGTCGGTAGTGATCGACGGCCTCACCGAAAATATCCGAGAGACTCTCATTGATCGCACCTGATTGCCCTTGATACGTAAGGCCTGCGGTTGCTGCCGTGACACCGTGTTGCACCTCATGAGCGATCACATCGGACAGATTCGCCAGACCAGCGCCGATCTGCATAGTCCCGCCGACATACCAAGCGCTAGGAGATCTGTACGAATTGTCCGCCGGCTGCCAAAACGCGTTATCGGATACGCAGGTGGTGTCGTCTCCTCCGGCACCGCAAGCGTTGATAGTCGCACTCAACACACGTGCGTATTGGGGGTTGTTCTCATCACGGAAGCCGATGTTGTCCGTCAGGTCGTAGGGATTGCCGTTAGTGCCATTGAACATGAGTTTGTAGTAGTCGTAGGTGTCACCGAGCAGTGAATAAACCTGATTAATCTGCTCATCAAGTGGCGCCGCCACAGGCGCCTGCCCCTCAATCCGTCCGCTGGTGGTGGCGCCTGCTCCAGAAACGTCGGTAACTTCGCACTGGTAGATGCTCGTGGGATCGCTGTGGTTGTCACAGACAACTCGGTTTAACAAGGCGAGTGCCGAGGAGGGAGCGGATGCGCCAGTTGCAGCAGAGACCGTGATTCGTGAACGTTGCCTTGCTGCTGTGGCCACGTGACCGCTAGGCGAGGTTGAGGCTGAGAACGCCGCTGCGGATCCGACGTCGGCGGACGCACTTCCCTTGATTGCTGGCGAAGCACTGGAATAGCCGCTCAGCAGCACCGCTGCTGCGACCGCGGCCACAAGCGACCGCCGAGCAGCCACGACAATCGTCGCTCGCTGGACGCTGAAGGGCCGCATGTCCGCTTCACCTCTCATCAGGCGCGTGTCCGCGCATCTGCTAGCAGCCCCCGCGCGCTTAGCCATGTGAGCTTGCCCGTGTGAACTTCGGCGCGCACCTGTTATGCGCGCACTCTCCCGCCGACTATCGTGACACATGGGGCAGACCGCGGTAAGTGAACAGTTCCTGCAGCGCCTAAGGACTTACTGAGAACCGGAGCCATATCGATGAACAGCGACATCGTCGTCCGCTTGGTGGTCGGCCTAGGTGCAACAGCCGTGGTTGGTGTGCTGTCGATGTTCCGACTGCGTCGCCTGTGGTCGGTCATCACTGCCGGACCCGCACCCGCACAACCGAGGCGTTCACTAGATGATGCATTCGCGGCTGTCGCCACCGAGGTCGTCGGCCAGCGAAAGCTGCTCAAGAAGTTGATTCCGGGCGTCGCTCACACGTTGGTTTTCTACGGATTCATCGTCCTGGCGCTCACGATCATCGAGGCATGGGGTGCGCTATTCGATGCCTACTTCGCCATCCCCGTCATCGGACACTCACCGGTCATCGGTTTTGCAGAGGATCTCTTCACCATCCTCATTGCAATCTCGTTGGTGATTTTCTCAGCGATCCGTGTGACCTCATCGCCGAAGAGGCTCGGCCGCGCATCACGCTTCTTCGGCTCGCACACTGCCACGGCGTGGTGGGTTATCAGCGGGATTGCCGCGGTGATTGTCACTCTCGTCGGCTACCGCGCAGCGCAGTTCGCGAACGAGGGGCGCTTCCCTTACGGCGACCGCGCGTTTCTTACGGTCTGGGCTTCGCGGCTATTCGATGGTGTCCCCGGGTCCACACTGCAAATACTTGAGACGGCACTGTTGTTGGCGAACGTTCTGGTCATCTTGGGATTCGGCCTGTTCGTGCTACACAGCAAGCACCTTCACATTCTCACTGCGGTGCCGAATGTCTACCTCTCCCGCAATCCTGATGGACTCGGTCCACTCCTGCCGATGTTCAGCAAAGGTGAGCCGATTGACTTCGAAGACCCTGCCGACGACATCGTGCTCGGGTTGAACGACGCTGCAGATTTAACGTGGAAGGCGCGTCTCGACACGCTCGCATGTACGGAATGCGGTCGCTGCCAATCCCTTTGTCCTGCATGGAACACAGGTAAGCCGCTCTCGCCCAAACTCCTCATCATGGATTTGCGCGATGCAGCCATGAACGGTCATGAAGGTCCGCTAGTCGGCGACCGAAGCGGTGTGGAAAACGCAGCCAATGACGGTTACGACCTTGCCGGTCACCGAAGCGGTGGCGCGATGCTGCCGCTTATTGATAATGATGTGCTGTGGTCATGCACCACATGCGGTGCCTGCGTGGACCAATGCCCCGTGGACATTGATCATGTGGATGTGATCTTGGACATGCGCCGTGCACAGGTGATGGGCGATGGAGAGTTCCCAGCGGAACTGGGCACGATGTTCCGCCAACTGGAGAAAGCATCCAACCCGTGGGGAGCATCCCCAGCAGCGCGAACAACGTGGATCGATGAGTTGCCCTTCGATGTCACAGTGCTCGGTCGCGACCGCGAAGATCTCGGCGACGACATCGAATGGTTATTTTTTGTCGGCTGCGCAGGCGCATACGACGACAACGCGCGCAAGACAACGAAAGCCGTCGCAGAGCTCCTCCACACAGCTGGCGTGAGCTTCGCAGTGCTCGGCGATGGTGAGAGCTGCAATGGTGATCCTGCTCGCCGAGCGGGTAACGAGTTCCTCTTTTACGAGCAAGGCAAGTCGTTAATTGAAACCTTCGATGCGGCAAAGGTGAAGAAGGTAATCGTCACCTGCCCTCACTGCCTCAACACGATTAGCCGCGAATACCCGCAGCTCGGTGGGCACTACGAGGTTGTTCACCACACAACGCTGTTGGCGCGCCTTGTCGAAGATGGACTGCTCATCCCCATAAATGCGAACACCCAGGCCATCACTTACCACGATCCGTGCTACCTCGGTCGCCACAACAAGGTGTACGAGCCACCACGTGAACTACTCAATGCCATCCCCGGCTTGCGGCTGCGGGAGATGGAGAAATCGCGCGAGCGCTCGTTCTGCTGTGGCGCTGGCGGCGGGCGTATGTGGCAAGAGGAACGACTCGGAACGAGAGTGAATATGGAGCGCGGTGCTCAAGCTGCAGCAACAGGCGCGACCACAGTTGCAGTGGCATGCCCCTTCTGCACTGTCATGCTGAACGACGCTGGGACTGCCGCAGCTGAAGACGGAGCGCCTGCCATGCAGGTTCGCGACATCGCGCAGATCCTCTTGGATTCAGTGAAGCCACAGGAGTAACCGGCGATCAGTGTTGGACTAACCGGGCTGCCCGCGAGCTGGAGTCCTGAGGCTCTCGCTCGAACGAACACAACGTTACATAACGGGATAGTTCTTCATGCGTAACAAAGTAGACAGCGAATGGCAGCGCGCCAGAGCAGTTACTTCAAGAACTTGTAGAACAACGGTGCGAGCAATCGCGAATATGTCGATGTGATGTGATTGGAATCGCGGTAGAGCACGATTCCCTGGAGGACCACGGGGCATGCCCTCGGAGCAGGTCCGCATAACTGATTCGTGAAGTCCGCAACCGCAACACCTGGAATCGTCGAGGCGATTTGCGCATCTTGGGCATTCACATTGAAGGCCTCAGCTCGGGGCATCGCGCACAACTGCGGTTCTTGCAGGTGATTGGCCACACAGGCAGGCACATCCTTCCCGCGGTGGGGAGTGTCATG
>RFTO01000099.1 GCA_009923375.1 Actinomycetota bacterium
ATCCTCAGCATCGGACTTGCTGCGACCCGATGTCGTCAGGTTTGTGTCCTCATGCCAGTGGCGCGTCTCTTGTGTGATTGTGCCGCCCGCGGCAAGCACCACCGCTTGACGCTGCATCTCGAATCGAATGGCTTTCTCGATGGAGCGCAGAGAGTTCACATTCTTGGTCTCGGTGCGAGTGCCCAGGGGCGCATCAGCGCTTGGGCGAAGCGATACATTCGCATCACAGCGCAATGAGCCTTGGTCCATGCGCACATCAGAGACCCCAAGAGCGCGCAGGAGGTCGCGAAGCATGTTCACATAAGCCCGCGCAACAGCCGGTGCGTACTTACCGGCGCCGGTGATCGGCTTGGTGACAACCTCGATCAGCGGGATGCCGGCGCGGTTGTAGTCGACGATGGAGTAATCCGCTCCGTGGATGCGACCGGTTGCGCCACCCTGATGGGAGGTCTTGCCTGTGTCCTCCTCCATGTGCGCGCGCTCGATCTCGACACGGAAGATCTGGATGCCTTCGTCGGTCTCAACGGGGACATCGAGAAAGCCGTTGAAGGCGATGGGCTCGTCGTATTGCGATGTCTGAAAGTTCTTGGGCATATCAGGGTAGAAGTAGTTCTTTCGGGCGAAGCGACACCACTGCGCAATCTCGCAGTTGAGCGCCAAGCCGATGCGAATCGCACCTTCAATCGCCTTCTTGTTCACCACCGGCAATGCCCCTGGCAACCCGAGGCACACAGGGCACACCTGCGTGTTGGCGGGCGCACCGAATCCCGTGGCGCAGCCGCAGAACATCTTGGAGTTGGTGTTCAGCTCCACATGCACTTCCAAGCCCATCACGGGGTCGAAGCGCTCGATGACCTCGTCGTAATCCATCAGCGCCGGCTTGACGATTGTGCTCATAGTGCCCTCGCTTGGGTGAGGATCGGAGCGCCCCAGCGGGCAAGTAACGCTGCTTCGAGTGCGCCACCGACGGCGTACATGCGCTCGTCCTTGCGCGCCGGCGCCATGATCTGAATGCCGACAGGCAAGTTGTCTTCCGGCGCCAGACCAATGGGCAACGACATGCCAGGGGTGCCTGCGAGGTTCGCGGGAATCGTGGCGATGTCGTTGAGATACATCGCCAGCGGGTCATCGAGTTTCTCGCCGAGCTTGAACGCAGTGGTGGGTGCGGTCGGTGACACCAAGACATCCACGCGAGCGAAGGCGTCGTCGAAATCTCGTTGGATGAGCGTGCGAATCTTCTGCGCGGAACCGTAGTAAGCGTCGTAGTAGCCGGCGCTCAATGCGTATGTGCCCAGGATGATTCGGCGAGTAACTTCCTCGCCAAAACCAGCAGCACGAGTGCGTGCCATGACTTGCTCAACGGAGGATTCACCATCGTCGCCAGCGCGCACTCCGTAGCGCATGCCATCGAACTTTGCGAGGTTGCTCGAACACTCACTCGGCAAGATCAAGTAATACGCAGCGAGTGCGTAATCAAAGTGGGGGCACGACACCTCGATAATTTCGGCGCCGAGACCGGAGAGGATTTCCAGCGCCTCCGTGAAGCGCTGACGCACACCAGATTGGTAGCCCTCGCCACCGAGTTCCTTCACCACGCCGATCTTCATCCCAGTGAGGTCACGGGTGCCAGCGGCGGACACCATGTCGGCCACTGGATCGGTCAATGATGTTGAATCGTGGGGGTCGTAGCCGGCAATCACTTGGTGCAACATCGCCGCATCCAGCACCGTGCGCGCACAAGGACCTGCTTGGTCAAGAGATGACGCCAGTGCGATAAGTCCGTATCGCGATACGGCGCCGTATGTCGGCTTCACACCCACAGTCGCGGTGACTGCCGCGGGCTGCCGGATGGAGCCGCCAGTGTCGGTGCCGATGGACAGGGGTGCTTCAAACGCCGCCAGGCACGCGGACGATCCGCCGCCGGAACCGCCGGGAATCCGCTCTAAATCCCAGGGGTTATGGGTGGGGCCATAGGCCGAGTGCTCGGTGGACGAGCCCATGGCGAACTCATCCATATTCGTCTTGCCCAAGATGACGATGCCTGCGGCCTTCAAGCGCGCGGTCACCGTGGCGTCATATGGCGGACGCCAGCCTTCGAGGATCTTCGATCCGCATGTGGTGGGGATGTCTTTCATACACATCACATCTTTAAGCCCCAGCGGCACACCTGCCAACGGGCCGAGCTTGTCGCCGGCTGCGCGCTTGGCATCCACTGCCGCAGCAGCAGCCAGCGCTCCGTCGGTGTCGACATGAAGGAATGCGTGCACTGCGCCATCAACTGCGCCGATGCGATTCAGGTGCGCCTGCGCAACCTCCACTGCACTTGCCTCGCCTGAGGCGACAACTGCCGCCAACTCGGCGGCGGTCTTGTGAATTAAATCAGCCATGTCACTGCTCCTCATCGAGGATGCGTGGAACCCGGAAACGTTCATCCTCAACACTCGGCGCACCAGAGAGCGCCTGCTGCGCAGTAAGCGATGGCTGGACGATGTCTTCGCGGAACACATTGGTGAGTGGCTGGGGGTGACTGGTGGCTGGCACGTCATCGCCGGCCACTTCGCTTACCTTCGCCACCGCGCCGAGAATCACTTCAAGCTGTTCGGCGTAATAGCCGAGCCGGTCAGCGGGGATATCAATACGTGCGAGACTGGCAAGGTGCGCCACGTCGTCAGCGGAGATCTTGGGTGTTTCGGACACGCAGGAATCCTAGAGCCGTCAGCGGCCGGGGATCGCCGACGGTCCGTGCTCGAGCAACGCTGCGAAGCCATCGGCATCGAGGACTGGAACCCCAAGGGCGACTGCCTTGTCGAACTTACTGCCGGCGTTCTCCCCCGCCACGACCACGTCGGTCTTCTTGCTGACCGAGCCCGAGACCTTGCCTCCGCGTTCGGTAACGGCTTCGGCAGCGCTATCGCGGGTGTAACCAGGCAGCGATCCAGTGATCACCACGGTCAGGCCGTCCAACGCGTCGCTGGCCCGGGCTTTAAGCACATCGGCCATGACCACGCCCGCTGACAGCCACCTCTGCACGATGTCGCGGTGCCATGCCTCGGTGAACCACTCTGTCACCGATTGAGCGATGACGCCACCCACCCCATCAACAGCTGCGAGCGCATCTGTGTCAGCCGCCATGATCGCGTCGACGGTGGCGAACTCCTCCGCGAGCGCTTGCGCGGCAGTGGGACCGACGTGGCGGATGGACAGGGACACAAGCACCCGCCACAGTGGCCGGGATTTCGCTGCTGCGATGTTCACGAGCAACTTCTCGGCAGTGGCGGTCAGTTCAGGACCGTCCTTGCTTGAGCGGGTGAAGAAAGGTGACTGCAGGAGATCGTGCGCACCTAAATCGAATAAGCCCGCTTCATTCTCGAGCACGCCGTCATCCACCAGCGCGGCTGCAGCTTTCTCGCCCAAACCTTCGATATCGAACCCACCGCGCGAGCCGATGTGGCTGATGCGCTCGCGCACCTGCGATGGACAACCCGCGTGATTGAGGCAACGGATATCAACGTCGCCTTCTTTCTCCGGTGCTAAATCGCCGCCGCATGATGGACACACATTCGGCATCACGAATGCGCGTTCGCTGCCAGTGCGCACCTCGACCACCGGGCCGAGCACCTCCGGGATCACATCACCGGCTTTGCGCAGGAACACCATGTCACCGATGAGCACTCCCTTGCGGAGCACCTCCTCGGGGTTGTGCAGAGTCGCCATGCTCACCGTGGAGCCGGCCACCTTCACTGGCTCCATCACCGCGAAGGGAGTCACCCGACCAGTGCGACCGACATTCACCTCGATATCAAGCAGTCGGGTGCGCACGACCTCGGGTGGATATTTGAAGGCGATCGCCCAACGCGGTGCTCGGGATGTCTCGCCTAACTGCCCCTGCAATGTGAATGCATCCACCTTGATGACCACACCATCGATCTCGTGCTCCACATCGTGTCGGTGTTCTCCCCAATGCTTGACGTAATCGACCGCGGCTGCTGCAGATGCGACAACCGTCACCCGCGCACTCGTGGGCAATCCCCAGCCGGCCATCGCGGCGTAACACTCCGACTGCGCCGCCGGTGAATATCCTTCGCGGGCGCCGATGCCGTGGACAATCAACTTCAATCGGGATAACCGAGATAGCGCCTGGTCAACATCTTCTTGTGCCCTAGCGCGAGTGGACTCACTCTTACTTCTTGCTTCCTCCACTTTCGCCAAGCGACGGTCGACACGTTGACGCAAGGTCCCCGCAGCAGCGTTGCGCGGATTTGCGTAAGCAGGCTGTAAACGCTCCGCCTGCTCCCTGTTGATCTCATCGAAATCGGCGACATCGAAATAAACCTCGCCGCGAACCTCCAACAGGCTTGGAAGATCCACCCCACTCAACCGCCGGGGAATCCCTTCGATGAATGGCACATTGAAGGTGACGTCCTCACCAACCCGGCCATCGCCGCGCGTTGCCAAGGTTTCCAATACACCATCGCGGTAGATGATGTCGACAGCGAGGCCGTCCACCTTCAGCTCGCACAGGAACGCAGGTTCTTGCCCCAGATCGCGGACCACTCGCTGCGTCCACACATCCAACTCATCTGCGTCGAAAACATTGTCCAAGCTGTACATCCGAAGCAGGTGCTCAACTGGTTCGAACATCGTCTCGCGATTGCCACCCACCGATTGGGTCGGCGAATCTCCCGTGACTAATTCTGGAAAGGCCGCCTCGAGCTCGATCAGTTCGCGAAATGCTCTGTCGTACTCCTCATCGGAGATCGTCGGCGCATCGTGTTGGTAATAACGGGTGCGCGCTTCCTCAATCAACGCAGCGAGCTCTTGCCAGCGTTGCTTGGCTTGCGAACTGTCCACGTCACTTCCCTTTGATCTCACTTGCGCGCGTCACTCGTGCTCAGGAGTGATTCTGCCACCGGATAACGACGCTGCAGCAGTATTCAGAGCCGACATCACGGCGGTGGCTTGCAGCACGGACGCACCTGCGAGTCCACAGGTCGCAGTGAGCACCAGCGCGCTCCCCCACTGTTGTTCGCTGAAGCTGAGCCGCTCCCGAAGTCGCTCCGAAGTGGCGACTGCAAGATCAATCAACTGCGCCTGTGGTCTTCCCCAATCAGCTGGGCTAATCACCCCAAG
>RFTO01000100.1 GCA_009923375.1 Actinomycetota bacterium
ACGTGGCTTGCGACGATCACGGGCTATTCAGCGGTGAGTGTTCAACCCAATGCGGGTTCACAGGGGGAGTTCGCAGGCCTGCTCGCGATCGCTGGCTACCACCAAGCCCGAGGGGAGGGGCACCGTGATATCTGCCTCATCCCATCAAGTGCACATGGCACCAATGCTGCCAGCGCGGTGATGGCCGGGATGAAGGTCGTTGTCGTCAGCTGTGATGAGCGCGGCAATGTCGACTTGGATGATGTGAGAAACAAGATCAATGACTACGCGGATCGCCTCGCGGCATTGATGATCACCTATCCCTCTACTCATGGGGTCTTCGAGGCACAAGTGAGTGAACTGTGCGCGATGGTGCACGCCAGCGGGGGTCAGGTGTATGTGGACGGTGCCAACCTCAATGCGCTCGTTGGCCTGGCGCAACCAGGCGCCTTCGGAGCAGATGTGTCACACCTGAACTTGCACAAGACCTTCTGCATCCCTCACGGTGGTGGTGGTCCCGGAGTCGGACCGATCGGCGTCCGGGAACATTTAATTCCCTTCCTGCCTAGCCACCCTCTGCGGCCAGATGCGGGCCCACGTGAGCACGGGGTCGATGCCGATGGAGTCGGCCCGATCAGCGGTGCGCCTTGGGGGAGTGCCGGCGTCCTGCCGATCCCGTGGATGTACATCGCCATGATGGGTCCAGATGGCCTCACCGCCGCAACCGTTCAGGCCATCGTTTCGGCAAATTACATCGCTGCGCGCCTTCGCGCTCATTACCCCGTGTTGTATGCAGGGGAGCATGGCTTCGTCGCCCATGAGTGCATCTTGGATGTCCGCGGCATCACCAAGCAGACCGGAGTGACGGTCGATGACATCGCCAAGCGACTGATGGATTACGGCTTCCATGCACCGACGATGAGTTTCCCTGTTGCGGGCACCTTGATGGTGGAGCCGACGGAGAGCGAGTCATTGGACGAACTGGATCGATTCTGCGACGCGATGATTGCTATCGCTGGGGAAATTGACGCTGTCGAGCGCGGAACATGGGATGTGGATGCGAGTCCGCTTCGAAACGCCCCCCACACGGCCGCATCGTTAGTGGGTGAGTGGCCTTGGGCGTACGACCGCGCCACCGCGGTCTTCCCCCCAGGCATCGAGCCAGCACAGAAATACTGGCCACCGGTGGGTCGCATCGACGGCGCCTACGGAGACCGCAATCTTGTGTGCTCCTGCCCAAGTCCGGCCGAGATGGCTAGCTACGCCTGACCCCGAGGAATTGCTTAGGTTCGACCTGTTGTCTCTTGAGCGTCCTGTAGGACCCCTATGAGGGCCTGTGCAGAGTTCGCCCATGTAACGTGAGTAACGGGGTAACCCTGGGCACGAAGGGCCTGCACAACTGCGTCGTCATCGTCGTAAACGGCGCTGATCGCCGCGGGTCCACCCAATCGAGCCAGCACCTCGGGTTTGAACAGTCGGGCGGGTCTGCGGTCTCGGTCTGGTCGCAGGTGCACAGGTGCGGCTGGGAACCCGCCAGCAGCCAACCAAAGGGTTGTCACACGACGCAAACGCTCTGGTCGGCCCGACAGATAGATGATGGCTTCTTCACGCTCCTGTGCGGCCTTTACGGCAGTTAAGCCATCCGAGAGCACGGTGTCATCTGCCGCTGCGGCAAAGAAGGCGTCCCAGTTCTTGGGTGTGGATGCCAGATGTACGAGCCGGTGTGCCACGTCAGCGAGAACTCCGTCGATGTCGAACACACAGATCAGAGCTGGCTGGCGCGCGCCGGCGTGTGCATCAGATATCTCAGTGCCTTTCACCTAGACATCACCGCCCGATGTTGCGCCCTGCATGACCACCTGCATGATCATGGCTTCGGACATGGCGGAAGACTACGGGGCGGATGTCCTCGCCCGTGTGTAGCGAACTGTCATAATGTATCTTATCGGCATAACTCAGAAGACTTTATCTCACATCACAGGTCGGCTACTTTGACCAATATGACCTCTCTGGGAGCGCCCGCCCCCAAACACGACTACCTCGCCGATGTGCCCTTTGTCGCGATGGCTCATCGAGGCGGGGCAGCGGAAAACACGGAGAACTCAGCGACAGCATTCGCACATGCCGTGGGCCTCGGGTTCAGGTACATCGAAACCGATGTGCGCTCCACTCATGACGGGGTCGTGGTCATTCACCACGATGCGAACCTTGAGCGAACGACAGATGGACAAGGACTACTTTCTAGCCGCTCCTGGAGCGATGTGTGCACGATGCAGCAGGCGAGCGGCGATCACCCCATGAGCTTGACGGATGCCTTGGATGCCTTTCCGGACACTCGATTCAACATCGACTGCAAAGACGATGTGACCGTGCCTCACCTGCTAGCAACTCTCGAAAAACTCGGGCGCACCTACTTCCCGAGGCTTTGTGTCGCCTCGTTCCGGGATGATCGCGTTGCTGCCGTACAACGGCACTTCGGTGGCGCTGTCGCCACATCTGCTGGCTCTGCCGAGGTAGTCGCCTGGATTCGCACCTCTTATATGGGCAAGAAAATCGCCACGACTGCCTCCATCGCGGCGCAGGTGCCCGTCACGGTCCTCGGCCTGCCCTTGATTAGTGCTCGTTTCCTTGCAACTGCCACTCGATTGAACTGCCATGTGCATGCCTGGACCGTGAATGACGAACCCACGATGGCACGCCTTATTGACGCCGGTGTCCACGGAATCGTCACAGATCAACCAACGCTGCTTCGCGAGGTACTCACCGCCCGAGGTCTGTGGTTTCCAGCTTGACAGCTTCATCTTTGCACGCTTCATCTTTGCACGCCTTACCTCCGCCGCGACAGCACCAGCCAAAGCCTCGTTGACCACCTGCCATCTGCTGCGCCACGGACACTGGTGTGGCGTTTGAGATAGGTCGCCGTCGGGAACATTCTTAACTGATCGGCGGCGTGCGGCAGTGCGGCATGCCACCCGCGCCGAGGAACCCCGTCGTCTGTGTGTGCGTCCTAAAGAGCACAGCCGCGTTATCTGACGGCCATGTCGAAGGCAGGTGACCTGTGATGAGTGAAATCTTCAACATCGAGTTACTCGGTGATATCGCACATCGCGATTCCGCAACAGCCGGAGTTAGTGAATTTGCTGCCCGGGTGCGCGTCATTTACGTCTGCGACAAGGGTCACTACTTTGGTATCCCGCTGGCAGCAGATGTGGTGCCGCCGATTGCGTGGATGTGCCGCTGCGGACACGATGCCAGTAGGCCAGGATTCACCATCCCCGACGATAAGCCGGCCCGAACTGGCCGTACGCACTATGAAATTCTGCGGGAGCGGCGCACTGAGGGGTTCCTGGAAAAGTTACTCACGCAGGAACTCCGCAAGTTGCGCACCAGTGAGAAAGAGCAGTCGTCCCAAGCCTCGTGAACGAGTGCTTCAGGGGACCGCTGGTCAGTGACGAGTGACCGCGGCCATTAGGTCTTGGAAGCCCCAAACTGTGACGCGCCACAGTGCTTCCCTCACGATTGAGTTGCTCATCTTGCTATAGCCGAGAGCACGTTCAACGAAGGTGATGGGAACTTCCCGAATGCGGATACCAGCCTTGTGGACACGCCTCGTCATATCAACCTGAAAGCAATACCCCGCCGATTGGATACTGCTCAAATCCAGTTGGCGCAGGGTTTGCGCTCTGAACACACGGAATCCGCCCGTCGCATCTGCAACTGGCAGACGCAGCATCATTCGCGTGTAGAGGTTTCCGCCGCGGGACAGCAGCAGCCGGTGCACAGGCCAATTGACGACCGTTCCCCCACGCACCCAGCGCGACCCAAGCACCAAGCCGACATCCGGCGAACCAGTGGCAACCTCAAGCAATATTTTCAAGTCGGCTGCTCGATGTGATCCATCGGCGTCCATCTCAACGATGAGCTCGTATCCGCGATTTAGTGCCTCTTGGAAACCTGCAATGTAAGCGACGCCCAGCCCTTGCTTACCGGGCCTGTGTAGAACACTGACTCGGGAATCATGGCGCGCTAAGTCATCGGCGAGTTGACCGGTGCCATCAGGTGAGTTGTCATCCACCACCAGCACATCTACCCCAGGACAATGTTCGGCAATCGCCGCAACAGCCACTGGGAGAGATTCGCGCTCGTTGTAGGTGGGAACGATGACGAGCGTCTTGGGATCCGTGGGACCGCCGTCACTCACTGCGCCTCCTACGGCCCTGATAACCCCACCAAGCGAACGCTAGGCAAGCCCAGATGACACTACCCCAGCGCAGGACCGGACTCGTGTAACGCGCAGGCGATACAAAACCTCCAGCGGCCACAACTCGCACTTGCGTCTTTGCTGAGTTGTCTACTGCAACAGTCCCCTCAATGGTTCTCCCTCGGTGGTCCACGATTCCACTGACCCCCGTTGCCGCAGCGACAACCAAAGGTCGTCCCGCCTCAGCGGCCCGACCTTTTGAAATCTGGTACTGCTGCTCAGGTTGCTCGGTGCCCAAGAAGGCGCCGTTATTCGTCTGCACTGCCAACACATCACTGTCGATGACGTCTCTTGTCACATCGTCGTAGGCGGTCTCGAAACACAGCACGGTCCCAACGCGCACACCCTGCGCTGTCGTGAATCTCCCAGGTTTTGAGCCGGCGCGGAAATCCACTGCAACAGTGGCCAGCTTTGCCGCCCAGGATGACGTGAGTTCACGCAGGGGAACGAATTCCCCGAAGGGGACCAAATGTCGTTTGTCGTAGGCAGTCGCCGGTGAGAATCCGACACTCGGCTGCCATAGGACGACTTGGTTACGCAGATGCTGACCACCTGGCTCATACGACACCACTCCGACCAGCGTCGCAATGTTCGCATGATCGATTGCTCGCTGCAGCAGGTTGCGGTGTGCACCTGCCTCCCATACATCACCGGGAACCGAGTCCTCCGACAATGCCAAGACGGCCGGTAAGCCTGGCAGCTCGGCTCGAATTCGTGTGACCTCGGCTCCAGCACTGGTGATGCCGTTCAAGTTCCCTGAGAACACCTGATTGCGCTCCCCCGCTGTGTAGATCTCATCACGAGGTTGGCTCGGCTGCACGTATCCAACGATGATCTTGGTGGTGTGAGCTGACCCCTGGATTGCAATCGACACATTGACAAGAACAACC